>CAMBEJ010000001.1 GCA_945865375.1 Akkermansia muciniphila
ACCGCCGAAGAGAACTCCAGCGTGCCGATCATGCCGGCACCGGCGTCGTCACCCTTTGGCTTGCGGTCATCCACAGCGGAGTAAAAATCGAGGTCATTGTCGGACTTGTGAGTGGAAAGCGCGTGGCTGAACATAGCGGCCCCTTCCAAGGTGAGCGAGGGCAGACTCGCGGCCATGCGTCCAAAGAGCGCGATGTCGGCACCGTCCAGCAAGCCGGCGGACTTGCAGAATTTATCCAGCTTCTTCTCGTAGTCCTTCGATTTGGGATTCTCCTTGAGCATCGCCGCCACCTGTTGAGAGATGGCGTCAATCTCGGAAGGAGCGAGGAAGGTCAGGGTTCCGACCTGCGGGATTTCGCCGTCCTTGCCGGACTTGGCGTCGAGCTTGGCCAGCTTGTCGGCGATGTTGGCAGCGTGTTCCGCAGCGGTCTTGTCGTGGGCAACACCGTGTTTCTTCAACGCGTCGATGAGTGGTTGAACGATGAGTTTCGTCCGTTCGCCGCCAAAACGGGAGTCGGGCAGATTGTCCTGGGCGTACTCACGAATGGCTCGTTTGAGCGACTGGCTGGAGAGGCGGGCACGGTTGACGCCTCCGAAGACGGCGGTTTTGGGCGAGCCGACGTCGTCCCGGTTGAGGCAGGAGACAGGGAAGGATTGGAGGATATGGAGTTCGATGAGCTTCATGTCATTGGTTCTTGGTCGAGAGTTGAGGATTGAGAGTTTGAAAGGGCAATGGGGTGGAGTTGATTATTGAAAACGGCGATGGACCGGAGTAACGTTCCGCCATGAGCACGTTGCAGGAAGTCGAAGTGGCGATCGAGAAACTGCCGAAGGAAGACTTTCGGCAACTCTGTGACTGGATTCTCAGGCGGCGAGACGACGAATGGGACCGGCAGATCGATGAAGCCGCCGCCGCTGGCAAGCTTGACTTTTTGACTGCGGAAGCGGACGCCGCTCGCCACGCTGGAACACTGAAGAATTGGCCGGGCGAGACTCGATGAAGTCCAGGACAACCCCCGAATTCTGGGCGAGATATGGTCGGTTGCCGACGGAAATTCAAAACCTCGCTGACCGCGGTTATCAAACGTGGGTGGCCAACCCCCGGCATCCTTCGCTCCAATTCAAAAAACTGAAGGGACGTGACCGGCTGTATTCGGCGCGTGTGGGAGACCATTATCGGGCGGTGGCCGATTTTGACGGTGAGGTCTTTGTGTGGACCTGGATTGGTTCGCATGAGGAATTCAACAAGTTAATGCGTCTGTAAAGGTGCCAAAACGAGCAGGCCAAAACCAAACGCCTTGGCGGAGCCGATGCCGGCGGCGACGGTAGCTCGGAACTGCGTGAGATCTGTCACGGCCAGTTCACCCTGGAACTCGACGGCGGTGTGGGTGCCGTGAGATGTGCCATCTTTGTGGAAGAATTCGCGTCCGCGCGGGACGGTGCGGAGCGAGTCGACATCAATATTGAAGCCGCCCGCCTCGGCCTTGCGTTGCAGCCAGCCAGTGAGTTCCCCACGTTCCGTGACCGGCACGCGGCGTCCGTTCTTGGTCCGTTCGCCCGCCCTATTCGAGCGGATCTTCTTCGTGGGATTGGCCAGCAAGCTGAAACGGTAACGCCGATGCGCAAAAAATTGGTCCGGGATTTCCTTGGTGCCGAAGCAGTCGGTGGGGCACCAATCGGGCTTGGCCGGGACGGAGCGCGACAGGATCAGCACACGAAAGGATTCTTCCTTGCGGTCCACTCGGATGAGGAAATCGCGAGCCTGGCCGTCGTGTCCACCAAACGCCTGCCAGGCTCGCTGGTGCCAGTCGTAGGTGTCGCGGATTCTCAATAAGCGTAAGGCGTCTTCGTAGGAGACGAGGATCTGCGTGAGATGCAGCGTGGCCGTGGCGAGGTTCGGGGGAGGTGCTGCAATGACAGTGCTCATGCGGTGGTGTGGTTGGCCGGTTGGGTTTGGGCGAAAGCGCTTTCGCTCGACTGCCAGAAGGCTTTGGCCCATTTCACCCGGACTTCGTCCGCATACCATGGCCAGTTCCAGAGGTCGGCGAACAGGCTTTCGTAATTCACGCCCACACCCTTGCTGGCGGCGAGTCGGACCCAAGAACGGAGTTGCCCGGTCACGTTGGCCACGTCATCGCACGCGAGCAGGCGGCGGAAGCGGGTCTCAAAACTAACCGGGATTTTGCCGTCTGAAGAATCCTTGAGGGCGATGGATCGGCAGGTTTCGCCAAGGTTGCGCGCATTGGATTCGTCGGAATGGCTGGCGAAGAGCGCGGCGATGGCGACGAACACCGGATTGCCGATGTCGCCGCCGAGGTTGGCGACGACAGGCCAGGCATTCACGTGCATCCGCGGATTGTCGGTGAGGCCTCGGCGGAGCGCGGCGAGTTTGCCCCGGTCATTGCGGGCGCGGCGCAAGGCGCCGACAAAATCGGCGGCCCGTTCCTTGGGTGTGCGTTTGGTTTCACTCATGGGCGACGGATGTGGGTTGGGGGTTGGTCTTGGGACGGAACGTGAAACGGCGGAGGCCGAGGGCGTACGCTTGGATTTGGCGCGGCGATTGGCGGGGGCAGGATTGTTCGTAGGCGGCAAAGGCGGCGGCCTGGACGGCCTTGCCCCATGGGCAGTTCGGGAGGTCCGCCACCAGATCCGTGTTGCGGGCCAGATCGAAGAGAGCGGACAAGTGCTGTTCAACGCTCGTCCAGAAATGTTGCCGGGCACGGTCGCAAGCGGGCGAGACGACCTTTAGAATGGAGGCATACGCCTTGATAGATTGAATCAGGACGCCTTCCCGTTCTTCGGCATAGGCCACGCCCTGCTCGTATGCAGCTCGACCAAACTCGGAAAACATTCCGGCCGGAAGCGAATAGGTGGACTCGACGACATCTTCGATCTTGGCTTTGTCAGTCACGAATGCGCCGACCCACAGCGTGGCGTCCGCCGAGGTAGTGACATGATTCAAGGCCAGCGGGCCGCCTGACAGGTCTGAATTGGCTCGACGCCTGACTGAAACTGCGGCCAATTGCCGCCAAAGGCTGCGGTTGGTGGAAGCTGGAAGAAGCGCAAGCTCGTCCTTGCGCTTGACGACTGTGGCAGTGGCCTCGCGAAACGCTGGGAAGATCGGATAGTCGAGGCCGTTGGCGAGAATGATGGACAATCCACCATTAATCATCTGGATTGCGCGGCTCAACGGCACCAATCTTCCGAGATACGTCAAGGCGGTATTCTCAACGGATGTCTTGTCTTCGACTTTGGTCACCGGCAATTCCCACACCGGTTTTCCCCAGCGGTTCGGCCCGTGAGAGTCGGTCACGGCTTCACGCGTGAGGATGTTCTGATGAAGAGTCTCCAAAAACGTTCCGCCAAGCAACAGCGTGTGAACCATGCTCGAAGGAGTGCAGGGGGCGTGATTACTCGAACCCTTGCCCGACGTCTCCGTGCCGTTCCACTTCGCGACGCCGATGCGTCCCCCCGGCGCGAAGCATTGGAAGGTGAGTAGATTGATCGCGGAACGGGCCGATAGCAGTGTTCGATCTTCGCCGGCCATGTTGTCGAAGAGGGTCGAGTTATTCCCGGTGGCCAACGCGAGGTCGAGCTTGGTGGCCGCATTACCGTCGTCCGATTCCTTACCGGGTTTGAGATGGCAGAACTGTAGAAACCTTGGTCCATCCCCGAACAACTCGAAAGCCGAACGCCACTTCTCCAGATAACCCCGCACCCGCGGTTGGATGAGAGACCGGCAATTCTCCCACTCGTCTTCATCGGCTGGGCCGTCAAGGGCAGTCTGTGTGATGCAGAGCAGCAGGCGCATGAGGGCGATGCGCTCGTGGGGTTTCACGGCGAGGTCGCGCAGTTCGTGCGCCTGCGAGAACAATTCTTGCAGGCTGAACAAGTGGCGGCGGCCATCGGAGCGCAACGCGGGGATCCAGGGATCAACTGTCAAATTCATCGTCATCGTCCTTCCATTGTCGCCGGGCAGGTTGAGGAGTGCGTTCGGCGAAAATGCCGAGGCGAGAGTCATAGGTCGTTGGGGAAATATCTTCCCCGAAAATACAGCGTCCATCGTCGCGCACAAGGGCGAATGTGGCGTGGTGCGGCCCGTGCAACGTCAGCCAGCGAGGTTGCGGGGCGTTGGCCGGGACCATCCAGCGTGGTGCTCGCACGATCCAGTGATGCAGGAACCGGGCGGAGGCCTTCCGCCATTCAAATTCACTGATGACGGTTTGCGAACCATCCAGCGCCACGAGTGTCGTCTGTCCATGGGTTTCGGTCGTTGCAGCGCGAAGGAGCACCACCGGCGTGGTGGGCGCGCCTTTGCGCCGGGTGAGAACTTGATCCTCGTCCGGAAGCATAGGGTTGGCCAGCACACGGGTGGCGGCCTCGGCGTTGGCGGCGAGTATTTTCTTCTCTTCCTCCAACTCGGTGTGGAGTGTCTTCCAGGCTTCGGGTTCTCGCAATTCCGGCTCCGCATAGGTGGCTTCGAGCACAGGGCGGATGTCGGCGGGGATGTTGATTTCCGATTTTTCCCGCCAGACCTCCATCGTGCGCAGCAAGACGTAAGGCGCGTAGACCCGGGCGCTGCGACCGATCGCCTTCTTCAACGCAGCAGCGTCCCCTGCTGCCGCCAACTCAGGTAGCCGAATCCAGAACTCCGGCTTGGGTGCGGCGCGGTGCGGACGTTCATGCCTCCACAGACGACCCAGGCGCTGAAGCAGCATGTCGCTCGGCGCGAGGTCGGAGACGATGAAATCTAGATCGATGTCCACGCTCTGCTCCACGACTTGCGTGGCGATGAGGATGCTGCCGGGACCCTCAGCGGGTCGGTTCTTGCCGAGGCTTTCGAGCCATTCGTCCTCCAGTTCCGCCCGTCGTTGAAAGGGAAACCGGCTGTGGAGCAGTCCCACGCGAACGCTGCCTTCACAAATGGAGCCAGAGACAGCACGATAGGTTTCCTGCGCTTCGACAACCGTGTTGCGAATCCAGAGAACGTGCTGGCCCGCCTCGGCGCGGGTAATGAGTTTGGCGACGGTTTCCTCCTCGGAGACATGAGCTGCGCGAAGACTGATTCGCCGATGCGAAGGCCATTCTGGGCTGACATGTCGGCAGTCGCCACCGTTACCAGCGATCGTGACGAGCGGATAAGCCGTTGGAGCACCTGGCTCGGTGACGCTAGCGGATGCCAAAAGTTCGCGACGTCTTGCGGCGGTGAGCGTGGCACTGAGAACGATAACGGAGCAACGGAGGTTCACCAATTCACGGATCAATGCGGTGATGAGCGTGCCAGTGTAAATGTCGTAGGAATGGACCTCATCAAGGATGACCACCTTGCCCGCGAGGGCGAATCGGCGGACGAAGAAATGTTTCACGGCCACGACGCCTTGAAGTGCCTGATCAATTGTCCCCACGCCGTAAGGGGCAAGGAGAGCCTGCTTGGCTGAAACGAACCATGACCGAGCCGCCTGGATGTTTTCCACCGGATCATCGCCGTCTTTTTCTTCCCTGCGCCTGAATGCCGGACTGAGCCGCAGATCAAAATCGTCCTCCAGCCACGCGTTGCCGTGGGCCAGGCGCAATGGGGCATCGTCGGCCAGGGTGTTGCGGAGGAAACGTTCGATTCGCTTGTGAATCCGGTTGCTGGTCACTTGCGTGGGGAGTGCAAAATAAATCCCCTGCTGCTGGCCTGAGGCGATGAACTCCTGGGCCGCGAACAGAGCCGCCTCGGTCTTGCCGCAACCCATCGGCCCCTCAACGATGACGAGGCCGGGAAGGCGTGCGGCTTCCGCGACTGCCTGTTGAAGGGGATTTGGCTGGAAGGTAAATTCCTCCCCGACAGCAAAAGCGGCGGAGAACGCCGTCCGGCGGAGCTTCCCGCCCGGCCAGCCGATTTCACGGAGGGCGTCACGCGCCTGCTGTCGCGCCGCGTCCGGCAACAGCCCATGGTCCGGAGGGAACCAGGTTTCATTGGAACCAATCCAGTCCGCGACCGAAATGAGACCGGCGAGAAGCCAGAGGTCGGAGTAATGTGGCGCGAGACGCGGCTCCGGTGGCGTTGTCGGCAAAGGGCCGAAAATCGACTGGAGTTCTTCCAGGATCATCAGGCGATTTTCCTGCGCCCATTCGGCGAGAGCTTCGGGTGGAGGATTCAGCCGAGCTTTCCTGCCCTTGGGCCGGCCATGATGTGCTCCCACCGCAACTGCCCAGAGTCGGAACGTAGAGGAGTTGGGGAGCCCTTGCAGAAAGGCCTGGCTGACCAAGGCGTGATCGGTGACGGAAAGAGCGACCTCTCCAGGCGGAACCTTCGGATATCCCTCTCCCGCCAGCCATTGCGGACACTTCGTTTGAAAGCCGATGGTGATTTTCCCCACGTCATGCAGCGCCGCAAGCGTCGTGGCACCGGGCGGAAGGAGAGCTCGGACGTTTTCTGGCACCGCGGCGATCAGCGCCTCCGCCACGCAGCCGACGTTCAGGCAATGGTCTCGGACGGAGATGCCGGGCTGGCCATCCTTCGTTGTCTTTGCCCAAAAATGAACCCCATTCCAATCCATCGCCTCGCGATTAAATCACAGGGGGTTGGACAAATACAGTCCAACTCTGAAAGATTATTGCAATCGTCAGCCGCCAGATCCCGGAGCCAAACCCGCTTCGTCCACCGCCTGGCGAAGCAGGTCCGTGATGCCCAGTTCCCGCGCCCATTCATCAAGGTAGGCGCGATCAAGCGTTGAGCCTTGGACTTTGAGGACGCCCAACACGTCGTTCCATTGGCGGTCGGACACGCCGCCACAATCACGATACCACTGGAGCTTGGCCAGGATCGTGTCCTCGGCCGACGCGACATTGATCAAGGTTGAGTCATTCGCACTGAGTTGCTTACTGGTTCGCCGCGAGAATTGGCTATGTCCAAAGGGGTCCCCTTTGAAGACGAAAATCTCGGAAGGAGCGGGAATCATGCGGCAAATCAGTCAGGCGCTGACAGAGGGCCGTAGGCGTCCGCGGCCAACTCGGTCCCCAGCCAAAGATCCGCCAACCGACGGCGAAGCACTGCGGGCGGATCTTTTGGGAATCGCTCCCGCAGGCCTGCCATGAGCAAGTCTTTCACGGAGCGGTTGGTGTCCTCGACCATGCGCAGTTTTCGCCAGGCCGGTATCCCCCGCAGCAACTCGATCAGCACCTGCTCCGCTTCGGGACTTGTGTCGGGCGACTGCGTTTTCATCACGCGATTACGATTGCGATGACGATTACGAGAAGATCTGGAAACATCTGAGAGGCGCGCTGTTCGTGTCTATCCCACACAATTGCCTTGCTCCGGAACATATTTTGATCTGGATGCAGGAACATCTGCGTGGTTCCCTTGACTCGCCTTTTAAAACCTCTGCGTCTGGAGCGCATTCGTTGGCGAGGAACGTTCTATTCGCTCCGGGACTTGCGCGCCGGAAACGCACGGTGAACGACGTGACCCGTTCTGACTCGTAAACCGGCTCCCAATGGGCTCGGCTAATCTTGCATCCAATTACCGGCGCGCGAAGTGGCTGGTGCTTTCTGGGCAGGTTGGCTGGAATATTGGCTTGCGTTGGAGCGACCTTGAGTGCTTAATGGTTGCGTTTTAGTTATGCGATGGTGCTCCCGCCTACCGATGCCGCGCAGGCTGTGCGAACTGAGAAGACCTGTTCCACCAAGTCCTCTTTTCTCCAGGCTGTTGGCGTTGATTGTTGTCACCTTGCCAGCATGCGCCGCAGAGAGACCACAAGCGGCTCATTTTCGCAAGGACATCGAGCCCATCCTCAGGGAGTATTGTTACGATTGTCATGCCGATGGCGCGAACAAAGGAAAGGTCGCTTTCGATGAATTCAAATCGCACCGTGAATTGATTGGTAAACGGGACCTCTGGCTGGCGACGTTGAAAAATCTCCGCGCCGGCCTCATGCCGCCGGAAAAGAAGCCCCAGCCATCGGAGGCGCAGAAGAAAATCCTCGAACAGTGGATCAAGAGCGACGTCTTCGCCATCGATCCGGAAAATCCCGATCCGGGCCGCATCACGATTCGTCGGCTGAACCGAGTTGAGTATCGCAACACCATCCGCGATCTGATGGGGTTTGATTTCAAAGTGGAAGACGAACTGCCGCCAGACGACACCGGTTACGGTTTCGATAACATCGGCGACGTGCTCACAATGTCGCCGATGTTGTTGGAAAAATACATGCAGGCCGCTGAAACCATTGTCGCGGGGGCTGTGCCGAGGGTCGCGAAGGTTATCCCCGAAAAAAACATTCCAGGAACCGCCTTCGGAAAACGTGAGGCCGGACGCAGCGGCGACCGGTTCACTTTTTACGAGGAGGCGACCCTGTCCCGCCCATTCAACGCGGAGCACGCGGGAAACTATCGCGTGGCGCTCGACCTCGAAGTAGCAGGCCAGTTCGACTTCGATCCAGGCCGTTGTCTCGTGGTCTTTAAAGTGGATGACCACGAGCTCTGGCGGCAGGAATTTGGCTGGCAAAACAACAAAAAGTTCAGACATGAATTCGAGGTGCCATGGCAGCTTGGTGAGCACAAACTCACGCTCGAATTACACCCGCTCACGCCCGTCGAGAAAAAGAAAAATACCCTGGACTTGCGCCTCACCAACGTGCGGATCCAAGGGCCGCTTGACGAACATCTCCATGTGCGCCCAAAAAACTTCGACCTGTTCTTCTCCAAGGACGTGCCGAAGAAGGCTGCTGAACGGCGCGATGACGCACGAGAGGTGCTAAGCCGTTTTGCCAGCAAGGCCTTCCGTCGTCCGGTCGATAAGCGTTCCTTGGACAAGCTCGTGGCGATCGCCGAAGCCGCCTGGAAGGAGCCCGGAAAACGCTTCGAGGACGGCGTGGCCCAAGCCATGGTGCCCGTCCTGGCGTCGCCTCGGTTTTTATTCCGCGTGGAGGAGGCCGAATCAGCCGCCTCCGCCAAAACCCATCCTGACGTCGACGACTACGCATTAGCCTCCCGACTCTCTTATTTTCTATGGTCCACGATGCCGGACGACGAACTGTTGCGCCTGGCAGCGCGCAAAGAGGTCCGCAAGACTCTCCCCGCCCAAGTCAAGCGCATGCTGGCCGATCGCCGCTCCGAGGCGTTGATCGAGAACTTCATCGGCCAGTGGCTGCAAGTCCGCGACATCGAAGGGATCGATATCAATGCGCGTGCCGTGCTCACGCGGGACGCCGGTGAAGAACGGGATGCGAGCCGGAACCGTCAGCGTTTTCAGCAACTGCGCGACATCAAGGATGAGAAACTCACGCCGGAAGAGCGCGCCGAGCTGCAGCGGCTTCGCGATCAATTCCGCGGCCGGGTCGGCAACCGACCTGTCACCGAACTTGATCGCGATCTGCGCCGCGCGCTTCGGCAGGAAACCGAAATGTCCTTCGCCCACGTCGTGCGCGGCGACCGCAGTGTGCTCGAACTGATCGACAGCGATTACACCTTTCTGAACGAAAAACTCGCCAAGCATTATGGCATCACCAACGTGTTGGGCAGTGAAATGCGCCATGTCACACTGCCGAAGGACAATCCGCGCGGCGGTGTGTTGACGCACGGTTCGGTGCTGATCGTCACCTCGAACCCGACACGCACCTCGCCCGTCAAGCGCGGCTTGTTCGTGCTCGACAACTTTCTTGGAACGCCCCCTCCCCCTCCCCCGCCGGATATCCCGAATCTTGAAGAATCCGAGAAAGAGTTCAAAGGCAGGCAACCCACGCTCCGCGAGGCGCTCGAACTTCACCGCGCCAAGCCTTTGTGCAGCTCTTGCCATAATCGCATGGACCCGCTGGGGCTCGCGCTCGAAAACTTTAACGCGCTTGGCATGTGGCGCGAGAAGGAACGCGGCCAGACGATCGATGCGGCGGGAAAGTTGATAACCGGCGAGACTTTCCATGACATCCGCGACGTGAAGCGCGTTCTAGCCACCACACATCGTCGAGACTTTTACCGATGCCTGTCTGAAAAGCTGCTCACCTACGCGCTGGGCCGGGGTCTGGAATATTACGACGTACAGACGACGGACCGTCTGGTTGAGAGCCTTGATCGTGAGAATGGCCGGTTCTCCGCGCTGCTGACGGGCATCATCGAATCCGCGCCGTTCCAGAAACGTCGCAACTCAGTCGTGACAGATCAAACCGCGCAGGCCAGTGTTTCGCCAAAAAAAACCGAATCGAAATGACATCCATGAGCACCCCACAACCGCCCGATAAAAACCGCGCCGCCGAGCGATTCACGAGTTTGAACCGACGTCGCTTCTTACGCGGGCTGGGTGCCTGCATGGCGCTCCCGGCCTTTGAATCGCTTCGACCGCTTCATTTGCTCGCGGGAGAGTCCAAGGCAGCCGAAAGGTTGGCTACCACCGCCACAGGCGCGCCGCTACGCACGGCTTACGTTTACTTCCCGAACGGTGCGATCCAGCCGAACTGGTGGCCCAAGGGCGAGGGCACGGATTTCGAACTGGCCCCCACCATGCAGCCGTTGGCGAAGCTGCGGCACCAACTGCAAATCCTAGGCGGCATGGACCACGTCAACGCCACGCCAGGCCCCGATGGTGCTGGCGACCACGCACGGGCCAGCGGCACGTTCTTGACGGGTGTCCGTGTCAAAAAGACCGCTGGTTCGGACATTCAAGCGGGCATCTCGATCGACCAAGTCGCCGCCAACCAGATCGGCCACCTGACCCGGTTTCCTTCTCTTGAACTCACGTGCGACGCCGTGCGCAAGTCTGGCAACTGCGATTCCGGCTACTCGTGCGCCTACCAATATAATCTGGCATGGCGTTCGGCAACCACGCCTGTCGCTCCGGAACCGAATCCGCGACTCCTCTTTGAGCGACTTTTCGGTGCGGGCGCTCCGGGCGCGCGCGCGGCCAACCTCAAACGCCGCCAAGCGCAGCAACGGTCCATCATGGACTTCGTTCTCGAAGACGCCCGCGCGCTGCAAGGGAGGCTCGCCTATCGTGACAAGCAGAAGCTAGACGAGTATCTCTTCAGCGTGCGCCAGATCGAGAAGCGCATCCAGAAGACCGAGCGTTTCGCCCACGTCCCCGATCCCTCGGTCACGACCCCCTCCGGCATCCCGTCGAGCTACGAGGACTACATCCAGGTCATGTTCGATATGATGATTCTCGCGTTCCAGACTGACTCCACACGAATCGCCACGTTTCTCATGGCCAACGAAGGCAGCAACCGCGCGTTCTCAGAGATAGGCATCTCCGAGGGCCACCACTTCCTCACCCACCATCAGAACAAAGCGGACATGATCACTAAAGTCGGGGAGATCGACCTGTTCTACATGAAGCAATTCGCCCGCTTCCTCGAAAACATGGAGAAGACGCCTGATGTGGATGGCAAATCCCTGCTCCAGAATTCGATGATAATTTATGGCAGCGGCAACTCCGACGGGAACCGCCACACTCATGTGAACCTGCCTGTGATTCTCGCGGGCGGCGGAGGTGGCACTTTGAATCCAGGACGCTTTGTCAGATCCGGCGGTGTTCCCATGAGCAACTTGCTCTTGAGCATGACGGATCGACTGGGAGTCAAAGGTGTGGAACGTCACGGTGATTCCACGGGGCGATTCGAAGCGATCGGGGGATAGGCTGGCGTGCGATTTCTTGGGGACGCTCAAATTAAAAGAGTGGAGGACGGTGCGCCGGGCGTGAGCATGGTAGGCCGCGCGCCGGAGCTAACCGTTGCTGGAGGTCAGGCAAGAACCGCCTTCACCAGTTCGCCGTGTATATCCGTGAGGCGAAAGTCCCGTCCCTGATAGCGGTAAGTCAGCTTGGTATGATCCACGCCGAGAAGATGGAGCACCGTGGCGTTGAGATCATGCACATGCACCGGGTTCTCCACGATATTGTAGCAGTAATCGTCCGTGGCGCCGTAGGTCGTTCCACCCCTCACACCCGCGCCCGCCAGAAGCATTGTAAAACACCGTGGATGATGATCGCGCCCGTAATCGTCCGCAGTCAGCGTGCCCTGCGAGTAAATCGTGCGCCCAAACTCCCCTCCCCACACAATCAAGGTATCGTCCAGGAGTCCGCGCGCTTTCAAATCACGGATCAGCGCCGCCGTCGGTTGGTCGGTGTCGGCGCACTGGCCTCGGAGGGCCTTGGGCAGGCCGAAATGATGATCCCAACCCATATGGAAAAGTTGGATGAAGCGGACGTTCCTTTCGGCAAGCCGACGGGCCAGAAGGCAGTTCGCGGCATAGGTCCCTGGCTTCCTCACGTCGGGGCCGTAGCTCTCCAGGACATGCTTCGACTCCTTGGATACGTCTGTGAGTTCAGGCACGCTCGACTGCATCCGAAACGCCATCTCGTAGGCAGCGATGCGCGTCTCGATCTCCGGGTCCCCGATCAGCGCGTGACGCCGTCGATTCAAGGCCCCCAGTTCATCCAGCGTTTCCCGTCGAATGCCTCGGTCCATGCCAGGCGGGTTGGACAAGTAGAGAACCGGATCGCCTTGGTTCCGAAACTTGACCCCCTGGTGTTTGGAAGGAAGGAAACCGGCGGCCCACAATCGGTCGTAAAGAGGCTGATCATCCCTGCGGCCCGTGCCGAACGAGGTCAACACGACATAGGCCGGAAGATCCTTGTTTTGGCTGCCCAATCCATAGCCCAACCAAGAACCGATGCTCGGGCGTCCCGCCAACTGAGATCCCGTCTGCATGAAAGTGATGGCGGGATCGTGGTTGATGGCTTCAGTGTTCATCGACCGGATGACGCACCAATCGTCGGCGATGCCCGCCATGTGAGGCATCAGTTCGCTAAACCACGCGCCGCTCTGCCCATGCTGGCCGAACTTGAACAAGCTGGGCGCCACCGGGAACGTTTTCTGGCCTGACGTCATCGTCGTCAGCCGTTGTCCCTTGCGTATCGACTCGGGAAGGTCTTGGCCCCGCCTCTCTCCAAGTTCGGGTTTAGGGTCGAACAAATCCATTTGGGAAGGAGCGCCGGACTGGAACAGGTAGATGATGCGCTTGGCCTTGGGCGTGAAATTGGGGAAGCCAGGAAACCCCGTGGCCGGGGAGCCCTTTGCGGGCGCAGCATTGAGGCCCTCGTTCATCAACATCCCCAGCGCAGCAAGGCCGATCCCCGAGCCAGACCGGCGGAGAAAAGTTCTTCGAGTGACAGCAAGCCTCTGCTCAGGCGTAAGCGATAAAAACGGACCGTCGTTGCAGTTCATAATTCTTCCTCCATCGGTGCCCTCATTCGCGCGTCGTCGTTTCGTCCAGGTTCAGAAGCACATTGGCCGTGACGCCGTAAGCGGCAAGCTCGGCGGGGTCCAACGAAAGATCACGCTTCGAGTCGCCCATCTCCAAAAACTTGGTGGCCTCAGCCGGCTCCGAACGAAATCGGGACAGCCTGGAATGGAGGCCCTTCAGAAGAACTTTAAGCTCGCTGGAATCAGGGCTCCGAGCCGTGACGAGCCGGAACCCGTAGGCGACTCTTTCTTGCGAGGTCTTGCCGCCCTCGTGCATCATCCTTTGCGCAAGGGCCCTGGCCGCTTCAACAAAGGTCACCTCGTTCATCAACGCCAAAGCTTGCAGGGGTGTGTCCGTTCGCGACCGTTTGACGGTGCAAATCTCGCGAGTTGGAGCATCGAACATCGTCATCGTGGGAGGGGCTGCGGTGCGCTTCCAGACCGTGTAGAGAGTCCTCCGGTAAAGACCGTCGCCGCTGTCCCGTTTGTATCCTCTCAGGTCACCATAAACGCTGGTTTCATCCCAAACGCCTTCGGGCATGTAAGGTCGGACACTGGGCCCGCCCAACTTCTCAGCCAACATGCCACTCACCGCCAGTGCCTGATCTCGGATGAGCTCCCCAGGGAGACGAAATCGTGGGCCTCGCGCAAGCAGGCGATTCTCCGGATCTCGAGACTGCAGATCGGGGGTGACGATCGAGGATTGACGGTAGGTCGCACTCATCACAATCAGTTTCTGCATCGCTTTCATATCCCATCCGAGGCGCACAAACTCCGTCGCAAGCCAATCAATGAGATCGGGATGGCTCGGGGGATCGGACTGCGACCCAAAGTTCTCGACAGTCTTCACTAGGCCGGTCCCAAAGAATCTCTCCCATTGCCGATTCACCCAGACGCGCGCGGTTAACGGGTTTGAAGGAGCCATGATCCATTTTGCAAGCCCAAGTCGGTTGGTCGGAGCACCCGCCGGGATCGGAGGAAAGACCGATGGCAACCCCGCAAACACCCTTTCGCCGCGCTTGTCGTATTCGCCCCGCTCGAGAACGTAAGCCTCTCGCGGCTTGTCCAGCTCACGCATGACCATGGTCGTGGGGATGGACGATTCGAAAGCATCGGCGGCTTTCTTCGCCTCACTATGCAGCGGGTCCGCCTCCTTCAGCGGGCCGTCAAAGGTGTTGCGAAAAAACTTCGCGAGCTCATCCCGTTGCTTGACGTCCCGCTGGTCGGCCGCAATCTCCAGGGTTCGTTTCAAAGAGTCGGACACGCCCGCGCCGTCCAGCTTCACAAGCGCCGGCGGCAATCCTGTCCGCGACAGGCGAAAGCAGCCGATGTTGTGCCTGGAGAGGGCCTCGTGTTTGAGACGCACGGTCAACGTCGCCCCGGCAGCCACCGCAAGAGGCGGATCGATCAAGAACATCGCTTTGCGCGACACTCGGTTTGCTTCCATGTTGCCCGCGATCGCCCAGCCCGTTCCCTTCTTGGGATCCAGAAGCGCCTCGACGGGGTATCCTTCCTGAGAGAAGTCCGCATGAACCCTGGCAAACCGGATCTTGACCACCTTGTCCTCACCCGGAACCTGAACCTCCGCTTCCACCTTGCTCAGAACGAAATTCCCGTTGTCGTTTCTTCCAAGGCTCTGGGTAGGCAGACTCGGGTCGGGAAACACCTCCAGAAGCAAACCGCTCAAGGACCCGGGAGAAAGCGGAGTTCGGATGAAGTAACTGTCCTTCTCGGGGTTCGTCCCCCCCGCGAGGTAAGCGCCGTCGTCTCTCTTTGTGAAACTGGCACCCCCTTTGGATTTCACCTCATCAGGCAAGAGAAGCTCCCAAGCCTTCAAAGCGGACACTTCCTTCATCCTTGTAATAAAACCTGGCTCCCACTCCGCCAAACGCGCTGGAAGCTGTTCCTCGAGATCCGCAACCCGCTTCGCAGCCCCTTCGGCCACACTTTGAAGCAACACAAGCCTGGCTTCCTGCTCCAGGTTAGGGACCAACACGGTTGGTTCCGGATTGCTTCCACCTCGATTCGCCTTGATTCCCTCCAAAGTGCCGCTCTCGTCCACGTTGTTGAAGAAGGCGAATAACTCGTAGAATTCCTTCTGCTTGATCGGATCGTATTTGTGGTCGTGGCACCGGCAACAGTTCAATGTGAGAGCCAGCCAGGTCAAACCCGTGGTTTCGACGCGATCGACAATGTTCTCCACTCGCCATTCTTCGCTGATGATTCCCCCTTCACCGTTGATCCGGTGGTTTCGATGGAACCCGGTTGCGATCACCTGGTCTCGGGTCGGGCTGTGGAGAAGGTCGCCAGCGAGTTGCTCGATCGTAAATTGGTCAAACGGCAGATTGTCGTTGAACGCCCGGATGACCCAATCGCGCCAGGGCCACATGCTTCGGGAACTATCGGTCTGAAACCCGTGGCTGTCCGCGTAACGGGCGTAATCCAACCACTGCATCGCCATCCGTTCTCCATAACGCGGCGACGCAAGGAGCTTGTCGACGAGTGCTTCATAAGCGCCAGGGGAGACATCCGCCAGGAAGGCCTCCACTTCCATGAGAGTCGGAGGAAGACCCGTGAGATCGAGCGAAACTCGCCGGATTAGAGTTGCCTTGTCCGCCTCGGTGGAGGGCTTCAGCCGTTCTTTCTCAAGGCGGACAGCCACGAAGTTATCGATCGGGTTACGCACCGTCCACCGTCGGTTCGATGGGGGAATCGTCTCGGGGCGCGTTGTCGGCTCGAAAGCCCAGTGCCCCTGATAGACGGCACCTTCGTTGATCCAGCGCCGAAACAACTCCTTTTGTTGGGAAGTCAGCTCCTTATGAACCTCCGCCGGTGGCATCTGATCCTCCACGTCGTGAGTAAAAATGCGGCGAACTACCTCGCTCTTCTCGGCGTTCCCGGGAACAATAGGCACGGCACCCGATTTCGCCGGCCTCAAAGCCTCCTCGCGCACATCCAGCCGAAGCCCTCCCTTTCTGGCCTTGGCATCGAACCCGTGGCACCGAAAGCACGTGTCCGACATGATGGGCCGAATGTCGCGGTTGAACTGGATGGTCTTCGACTCGGCACCGCAGACGCGACTGAGGCCTAAAGTCCACATGGCGCAGGAGAGCGCGACGGTCACAAGATGATATTTGAAACGCATGGTGCGGTGATCAGACTTCTTTTGAACTACCAATCCGTGGGTTTGTAATCCTTCAAGAATTGACCCCACACATGCTCCCCAGTATTGAACCCCGCAATGATCGGATCCAGGATGCGTGCGGCCCCGTCGACAATGTCAAGGGGCGGGTGAAATCGGTGCTCACGAGTTTTGCGGGCCGCGATCTGGGCGGGATCTTCGTCTGTCACCCAGCCAGTATCCACGCTATTCATGTGAATACCGTCAGCGTGATAATCAGCGGCTGAGGTTCGGGTCATCATGTTCAAGGCGGCCTTGGCCATGTTCGTGTGGGGATGCCGCGTGGTTTTAAATTTTCTGTAAAACTGTCCCTCCACGGCGGAGACGTTCACAATATGCTTGTCGTGCAATGGGGTCCGCAGCATCAACGGCTTGAGGCGCGCGTTGAACAGGAATGGAGCGATCGCGTTCACGAGCTGAACTTCCAACAACTCCACAGACGGGACCTCGGCAAGCATCAGCCGCCACGAATTTCGATCGCGAAGATCCACCTGCTGCAGGTCCTGATCGAGGCAGCCTTCCGGAAACAAATCGCGGGGGGCGCCGCCTTCCTCGGCCATGAATCGAAGCTGTGGGAGCTGAGGGAACTGCGTCAGACCGGGCATGTCAGCCGTGGCATGCCGCGTCATCACCTGATTTTGGGACGGAAGCATGTGGTAGCCTCGGAGTCCTTCGTAGGCGCCTAGCAAGCGGCGTGCTCCGTCGGGAAGCTCCTCTAGGCGCCCCGTTTCGCCCTTCATCATGTGCTCGTAAAAATCCGGCGGCCGACGCACGGTTTGGCAGGCGTTGTTGATGATGAAATCGAGCTGCGACCGGGTCTTCATCAGATGCCCGCAGAACGCTTCCACACTCGGCGTGTGCCTGAGATCAAGCCCAAATATTTCCAGGCGGTGGCCCCACTCTCCAAAGTCAGCCTCCTTGGCATATCGCATGGCGGAATCTCGCGGAAACCGGGTGGTCACAATAAGCTGCGCCCCCGCCCTGAGCAGCTTGATCCCGGCCTGGTAACCAATCTTGACCCGCCCCCCAGTGAGAAGCGCCACGCGTCCTCGGAAATCCGCTAGCTCGCTTCGCTTTTGAAAATTCAGATCACCGCAAGCCGGGCAAAGCTGGTCATAAAATGGATGGATCTGAACGTAATCGCGTTTGCAGACATAGCAGTTCTGCGGTTCGATCACCTCCCGGAATTCCGGATCGTCCCCCGCCTCTTGCTGCGTGAATGCGAGCGGGGGATGCACGTTTGGTGTCGTGAAGATGGCCTCTTTGCGCCCCTTGCGGATGCCTGTCTGAGAGAGAACGCTTTCATCCTGCTGCAACCGTTCCGCTTTTCGCTGTCGTTGCTTGGCCTTAAGCAGTCTCCGGCGGTCGCTTGGGTCCGGGCAATAAACCTGCCCTGCCGCCCTCAAAAGCCGGGTTCGTTCCTCAACCGGCACCTCGGCGAGCAGCGCCCGGTTCTGATGAACTTGTTCCAGCAGATCCGCCGCGGCCTTCAAACGCTCCACCAGAGTCGCGTCAGGGGGTTTGTGGTTCCCTAGAATCATACGGTTCCTTGGGTTAGAGCCTGCACTTGCCCATCGACAAGCTCGATGACCCGGGGCGCACGCGATGCCACCCGCGAGTCGTGTGTGGCCACGATGAGCGTCACCCCTTTTTCGGCGCGCAACGTGCAAAGCAAATCGACAATCTCATCGCCCGTGCGCGAATCGAGATTGCCGGTGGGTTCGTCGGCCAGGATTAATTCGGGTTCGTTGATCAAGGCACGGGCGATCGCCACGCGTTGTTGTTCACCTCCTGATAGCTCCCGTGGACGATGCTCGAAACGGTCCCCAAGACCCACTCGTTCCAAGAGCCTTCTGGCCCGCGCCAGACTGTCTTCCACGCCGTGGCGCGCCAGCCTGGCTGGCACGCAGACATTCTCCAAGGCATCCAACTCAGGGAAAAGATGGTAGGATTGGAACACCACACCAATTTTTAAATTCCTGAACCGCGCCGCCTGCGAAGGCGGGGCGGAGGCCAAGTCCACCGAACAAACCTTGACGGCACCCGCATCCGGAGTGTCGAGGCCAGCCAGCAAATGCAGCAGCGTGCTCTTCCCCGCACCTGAGGATCCGCGCAAAGCGACGAACTCCCCACGACTGACAACCAGGTCCACACCCCTCAAAACCTCCACGCAACGGCTTCCTAATCGATAGCTCTTGCGCACACCTCGTGTTTCAACAATCAAACAACCAGGATCCAGCCCCATCCCTGCCCCGTCTCGCCCCCTTGGGTCCACCAGAAGGGCGCGTCCGACGTCGTTATTCATGACGTAGCGCCTCCACAGGTTTAAGCCGGCTTGCGTTCCAGGCCGGGATCAAGCCCGCCACGACGCAAATCACCAGCGAAGCCCCGCAAATGATCGCCAGATCTCCCGGCACAACCCGGGCTGGCAAATCACGGAAATTATAGATGGACTCAGGGAACAACTGGAACCCGGTGATCCGGCGCATAAAGTGCAAAAATTCATTCCTGTAAGCCACCGCAAGCAATCCGAGAAAATACCCCGCGACCACGCCGGTCACGCCCACAAAAAGGCCCTGGCTCAAAAACAGCCAAAGCACCTGCCCGTTCGTGGCTCCCAAAGCCTTGAGCACCCCGATCTCGCGCGTCTTTTGCACCACAAACGTGATCATGGCGCTGGTGATTCCGAACGCCGCCACGATCATGATGAAGAACAAAAGGTAAAACATAACCTGCTTCTCCACCACCAACGCCTCGAGAATGTCCCCGTTATCCTCCATCCAGGTCGAAATCACAAAGTCCGGGCCCAAAATCTTGCCTAACTCCCGGCGCATCACCAACGCGCGCTCTGGATCCTTCACGTTAACTATGATCCCGTGCACGCTGTCGTCCAAGCCATACAATTTCTGCGCATTCGCAAGTGAGGTCACCACAAACAGCTCATTATATTCGTAATAGCCGACATCAAAGATGCCCCTGACTTCGTAGTCATCCGGGAGCACCGCAGACTCCTCGCCATCCTGACGGCTCTGCTCCATCCGCTCCATCGTGGCCACAGAAAAAATGGCGATGAGATCCCCCACTTGAAGTCCCATCTTCCGCGCAAAGGCCTTGCCAACGAGCACGCCGGAACCGCTCAGGTCAAAGGTGCCGCTCACCAGACTCGAGGGAATGCTCGAGATTTTAGCTTCCTGGATTGGATCGGGACTGCATCCCCGGACCACTGGAGCCATGACTTTCGGCCGCCCTTCGAGGGGTTGCGTTTTGACCATCACCTGTCCGAGCACAAATGGCGATGCGGCGACCACCTCAGCATGTTTCTGAATGGTCCTCACAACCTCCGGGTAATCGCGAATCAATCCGTCGCCGTGATACACCTTCAGGTGCGCATTGAACCCAATGATTTTGTCCCTCAACTGCTGGTCAAATCCTGTCATGACACTGATCACGATGATGAGCACAGCCACCCCCAACATGACCCCGATCACACAGATGAGTGTGATAGCCGACACGAATGTTCGTTTGGGCCGCAGATAGCGAAGCGCCAAGAATAGTTCGATGGGGAGACGGAACATTGCGAAAGTATCCCAAAAAGGGGGCTGGGGTCAGAAAAATGTGGGATCAGGCGTCGGCACTAGGGGAAACATTAGAGGCCCCCATCCCCGGTGTCAATGAAGGCCCACTTTTTTGCAGCAGTTCCCATTTTCTGAACTCAGTAAAACGACCCTGTTCAGCCTGATGCTAAAGCCACCCCAGTTCCCCGCTCCTAATCGTAATCGTAATCGTAATCGTAATCCACCCCTCTGTTTCAAGGGCAACACCCGAGGATTACGATTACGATTACGATTACGATTAGGAAAAATGGAGCCGTTGAGGGGTTGCGCGTCCAGTTAATGGAAACACAGGGCCCCTAGGCCAATTCTATCCAGTGATCATCAATCGCGGACCGAATAACGCGTTTTATGCCCTGAACTCCCGTTGCTCCCACCAAAGCTGCATCGTCGAAGCACTGGATTCCAGCACGAACCTGATCAACTGCTTTTGCCACGGATCCATCTTCGCCATCGATGGACGGCGTATCGCCGGGCCGGCGTCCTCAGCATTGTCGAAGTACGCGCTCACGTTCGACGGTTCGAACCTTCTCGAGATTAAAATCCCGGGGCTTGGATACACCATCACAGCTTCTTCCGTGCAATCCGCTGATCAGGCAATCCCACGCATACGTCTCGATTTTCGGAGCCTCCGCAATGTGGATTACGAGGTTCTGTTCAGGGAATCACTGGACAAGGAAGCCACCGTCATTCCCTTTTCGCTCACTCCGGCGGACACCGCAGATCAAACCGTTTTTAGCGCCCCCACATCGGCGTCCGTCAGCCTGTTTGTGGACCGCACGTCTCCAAGCGGCTTCTACTCGATCGCCGTCCGCCTGACCGAGGCGTGATTATTTCTGCATTTCGGTGGTATGGTGGTATTCCTTGAAGGTGAAAAGGAGGGCGGCGAGCGTCGCAAACATGGCCGCGCCCAACACCAGGGCACCCACCGGCCCTCCCACCCCGATCGCGGGCCACTCGTAAATGCCTTGGAGTGCCTCGTTGTGACCCAGAAGCGTCTTGAGATGAAACATCAACGAAAGGGTGTTGATGTTGGTCGGGATACGTCCGATGCCCATTTCCACGATGACTCCATAGACCAACGCCAGCGCCATGTAGTTCTTGGCTACCTGCCCCAGAAACAAACCCAGCCCGGCCCAAGCCCACACAGCCAGAAATTGAGCCCCCAGAAAAACAGGGACCAGCTCGCCGAGTGCCGGAATCTGCCGGAGACCAGCGGCGGCAAACAGAAACAGTGTTTGAATCAACAGCACGATCTGCAGCCAAGCGGTTTGAGACAGGTACTTGATCACCATCAATCGTGCGCGGCTCAAAGGGCGTGTCGTCAGGAAGCTCAAAGTGTTCGCCGCCAGCTCATCCCGAATCAACGCGCCGCACGTCCCCACGCAATTCAGTGGCAGGATGATGAAAAAATAGAGGTCGATCAGCAAGTGATAGAATGGCGTCGTCCGGTCCCATCCCCGCTGGCGTGTGACAGTCGGTGAACGCTCGACCCGGTTCTTTCTCTGGTAGCTCTGCAACTGCGCAAGCTGGCGTTCGTCCAACACGGCCTGAGCACGTTGGAGAATCCGTTCGTTGCAGGCTTCGACCTGACGGCGCTGCCGTTCGGTGGTGCTCTCTCGGCCTTGGGTCCCAGCCGACTCCGTCTCGATCCGCCGGAATTCCTCTGTGACGATGCGTAAGAGCTGAGGATGTTGGTCCTGCTGAAGCGGGAGCGTGGCAAGGTCGAGGCGTCCCGCGAAGGTGCCCAGATAACGAGCCGGATTGCCCATCTGCACACGGTGGCTTCGCTCCCAGGACGATAAGGAGGGAACCGTCAGAAACATGAGCACCGGCAGGGAGAGCATTCCGAGCAGGCTCAGAGACAATCGTCGCCAGTTTGCCTGGCTCCTCCACGTAAACAGCCACACTCCACTCAACGCCCTGAAGAACGTGGGATCGAGCCGGATGGTTCTCTGACGGAGAGTTGAAGTGTCTTGAGATGGCACCGGCTCACTCATGGGGGTCTCCTGCGACATTACGTGGTCACCTTGTCGAAAATGTTTCTCAACGATCGGCTCTGACTCTGGATCGATTGGACCGTCACTTGACTCTCCAGAAGCAATTCGGTCCAGCGGGCGTAAAACGCCTCAGCATCCTTGACCCGGATTTCCAGCCGGTTGTCCACCGGGTCGATGTCGAAGCCTAAGAGCACGCCCGCTTCGAAGAGATGCCGAGCGAGCGTCTCGGGGGCGTCGCACTGAATCGACAATTCTTCGGACCAATTCTTGAGGTCGCCACGGATCTCTTTCTGGCTGCCGGAGGCCAGGACGCGGCCCCAGTTGAGCACGAGGATGTTTTTGCACAGCGACTCCAACTCGGCCAGGATATGGCTTGACATGATGATGCTCACACCCCCCGCCACAAGCTCCTTCAACATCGTCGCCACTTCCTGGCGACCCATCGGGTCGAGGCCATTCATCGGCTCATCAAGCACAAGCAAGTCCGGTTCGTGCAACAAGCCCTGCGCCAGTTTGACGCGCTGTTTCATCCCCTTGGAGTACTGTCCCATGCGCTTGAACCAATGTTCCCGGGGCAATCCGACCTTGTCCAGGATGCTCTCACACCGCCGCGCCGCCGCGTCGCCGGTGATCCCGGACATCCTCGCAAGGCCTGTCAGCCAATCCAGTGGACGCAATTCTTTGGGAACCGCTTCGCCCTCCGGGCAATAACCGATGCGCTCGATGAGCCACGGATTATTCCAAGGCACTTCGTCGAAAACCGTCAGCTCGCCCGAGCTCGGCTGGAGTTGGCCGGTGATGATCTGAATCAGAGTGCTTTTCCCGGCGCCGTTGGGGCCAACCACACCTGTCAGGCCCGGTGCAATTTCGAAGCTGACATTGTTCAACCCCATGACAATGCCATACCAGCGGCTTAACTCACGAGCTTGGACAATCGCGCTCATTCAGGTTTGACCCTCGTGACAACAATGCATGCGGCCACAACAAGCATCACAGCCAGCGCCACCAAGGCGCCTCCGATCGCCGGCGTGCTCAAACCCTCCATGGTTTTTGAACTGATCTGGCGCAGCATGTCGCCGAGGATGGGAATGTTGTCCTGGGCGATCTTGATGTCGTCCCCCACGCGGAATACCGCCAAAGCGATCTGGTCCAGGTTGAAACTAAAACTCAAGTGTCGAAGCCATGGTTTGGTTTGAGTGGCGATAGGGGTCAAGACTCCTCCCAGAATCCACCAAATAAACCAGAACGCGATGGTGGATTTTTCTTTGGAGGAGATGGCCGATATCCCCAATGCGAGCACGGCCAGGATGCCCATGCTGCTCAAACCGTAAACCAGAACATGGCCCAGAGCCGCTCTGGAGTGCCAGAAAAACCGCCAATCCGGAGCGAGCAGGTTGCCCACAAACCAGGCCGCGCACACCGGCCCTAACCAAGTCAGAATAATCAGACCGCAAGCGGTGGAAAACTTTCCGAACAGGTAATCCCCCCGACTCACGGCCTTGGAGGAATAGATGATGATGGCATTGCTGGCCAGATCGCGAGTCACCAGCAAGGGCATCGCCATGCCGAGCGCAAAAATACTCACCGGCAGCATGTAGATCGAACAATAATAGAAGTGGACGTTCTGGGTCGTGCGCACTGAGATTTCCGGGTGTTGCTCCAGCCAGGAGGTCAGCATCCGGGCGAAGGTCTGCAGCTCAGGATTGAGGTTCTCCACCCACTGCACTATGAGACTGTCCGCCACAAGGAGTTGCCCCACCATGAAGAGAACCGCTGACATGATGATCGCAACGGTCCAGCACACCACCGTCAGATGCCTTATCAGCTTATTTTCAAGGCACGCCGTCAGGCCGTTCATGGCGATGGCGAGCCGACGCCGCCAGAGTCCGAGGTGGACGCCGGTCCAGTGCTTGTAAGTGGCGTCATGCAGTGGCATGGGAAATCTCCAGGGCTTGCACGAAAGTTTCTTCCAACGCGTTCGGGCTCGGAATAATCTCGAGTGGTGCCAACTTCAAGTCGTGTAAAAGACTTATCAAGGGATTGAGCGAGGTGGCTTTGTGTTCGACCTTCAAGTGGCCGTTCGGGAGCAGTTCGCAGGCCCATTGCCGTCGTTCGCAAGCCAGACGCAATTCCTCGTGCCGATCGGCGACAACCACCTCCGCTGCTCCCCGCTTGCGAGCTTTCAGATTCTCAAGGCTGTCATGCACGAGAACCCTCCCGCGCGCGATGATGATGATCTGCTCGCAGATCCGGTCCACGTCATGCAGCAAATGCGAGGACACCACTACAGTGATCCCAAAAGTCCGCCACAGGCTCTGCACCAACTCGAGAATCTGAGCCTGCCCTTTCGGGTCCAGGCCGTTGGTCGGTTCATCGAGGAATACGATCTCCGGGTCATGCACGATGGCCTGCGCCAATTTGAGGCGCTGCTTCATGCCCGTCGAGTAGGTGTCGATCTTCCGGTAGCGCTCCTGGCCCATCCCCACGAAATCCAGCATCTCATGCGCCCGCTGCCTCGCCACCTGAAATGGGAGACCGCACAACTGCGCGCAATAGGTCACGTATTCGCATCCCACCATGCCTGGGATATGGCAATCCTGCTCAGGCGTGTATCCCACCCGCTTGCGGATCTCCCTTCCCTCTCGGCCCACCTCACGACCCAGCAGTTTGGCCGAACCGGAAGAGATCGGCTGGAGCTGAAGCAAGCACTTCATAAACGTGCTCTTGCCAGCTCCGTTGGGACCCAGCAGCCCAATCGCCCCGGGAGGCACCTGCAAGTTCACGCCATCCAATGCCCGTTGTTTACCAAAAATTTTGCAAAGAGACTTTGTCTCGATGATCAACGAAGGCGGCATTTCCATCAGCAGTTTTGGCGCAAACTCGGGCTTCGGCAAACAAATTCGAACCAAAGAGACTTGAAACCAAGGAGAAAAGAGCTCGCTGGCCCCCCCCCATTCATAGGAAGCTTCCCCTCCCAGACACGTTGGCGATCGATTGCTGCTTCGAAGAGACCAGCAAAGGTCGGATGATCGTTTCCGCTGCCAGAATCAATTTGTTCCAGCAAAAAACAGCCGGTCAATCCCAACCAGCGGGTAGGAAGAGCCGTGTACGTGACGCATGTTTAACCAAGAACAAGACGCTATGAAAACCGACACAGTAAACCCGGAGGCCATAGACGCTTCATCGCCCGGAAACCTCCCCGAAATGACGTCAGAGATGGACCGTCGCAATGTGCCATCGATGGATACCACAGCCAAGCCCCCTCCAAAATCGCCCTTCAGGCTCCAGAGGATACTTGTGCCGATCGACTTTTCAGACTGCGCCAAGAAAGCGTTGCAGTACCCCATTCCATTGGCCAAACAATACGAGGCATCGCTGACGCTGATTTACGTCGTGCCGACACAGTATGCTGTAGGTGAATTTGGCGGCCTGGACTACGCTTCGCTTGAAATTGAAGTGCGTACGAATGGAGAAAAAGAGCTTGCTAAACTGGCGCTGGAAGAAGTTCGTGACGAGGTTCCGACCGACACGCTCGTGCGTGCGGGCCCGCCCGCCTTTGAAATCATCGAAGCAGCCCGGGAGTTGCCGGCCGATGTCATCATCATCTCCACGCACGGGTACACGGGGTTGAAGCATGTGATGCTCGCGAGCGTGGTGGAACACGTCGTGCGGCGAGCACCCTGCCCGGTGCTCGTCGTCCGCGAACATGAGCATGAATTCCTGGCTACCTGAATAATTGAGGAAATCGATTGAGCGGCGGGGGAGGGCTTGATTAAAGGAGAGAGTGAGCCGAGGGAGCTTGACAATTCCATCGGACCGGCCGGTCGGGCATTAGCACTGTATCTTATGGAATAAGTTACTTGGTTTGCCTGGATCGTTTTGGCGGTGGGTCGGAAATGCTGACGATGTGCAACGCGTCCACGGTGTGTGTGGAATCACGCGCGTCCACAATGGAAACGACGCCTTTTCCAACCGCGATGAAGTCGCGGTGGGGCACGGCGAACTTGCGGCCGTCCGAGAGATGAATCACGAAAGGTTCGAACTTGCCCTCCAACCGGTCGCGAAGCGGATTCAAGTTTAACATGGTTGTATCATGACTCGGCTTTCGGATCATTTCAAGCGACAACCGGTCCGACGAACGGCTCAGTGATTCCGAAACAAGCCGGATTGAATCCGGTAGCCCCGGCACGGTGCAACACAAGAGCCAGACATTCCATGACCCATGAGGGCAGGCGTTCTGAGAGTCAGACCTCAGTAAAACCCCTTGAAATCGTGATCTGGAAGCGCAACCCCAATTCCTCCATTTTTCCTAATCGTAATCGTAATCGTAATCCTCGAGTGTTGCCCTTGACACAGAGGGGTGGATTGCGATTAGGAGCGGGGAATTGGAGTTGCTCGAGCCTCAGGCTAAGCAGAGTCGTTTTACTGAGTTCTGAAAGTTGTGAGCTGCGCTGGGAGGGCGGCTCCGGTTGGGGCATCGAAACTGACCCCTGTCCGAGAAGGAGTTGACCGCGTCAGGGTTCTCGTTGGACTAATGGGCGAAGAAATCGATACGGACCTCTGCCGTTAGAGTTCGCAGGAACCCCTGGACCGGAGAGCCACGAGCGACGTGCTGGTCCTCTTTCTCAGACAGCGCCACCAGAGCTGCGCCGCAGGGAACGTGCTGGATGGCCCAGGACTCGAGCCAATGTTTTACTTCCACGGGAAGGTCTCGATCGGCATCGGCTGCCACGACGACTAGGTTGGCGGCGGCGACTCCATGGCGCGCGGACACGCGAGTTCCCAACAGGGCCATGATGTCAAACCTCAAGAGCTCGCGATGGAGCTCGACGCCCGGCCCAATCCGTCCTGCCAATCCGTCCACCAGCAGCATTGCTCGGCGGGCGTTGGCCACGTTGTCGTAGGCGACGAGCACATTGAACTGCGCCTCTGCGGTTTCATAAAGGACCTCCTCTCCAATTTCCATCGTCACGAGGTCTGTTTTACCATGCATGGCAACACCATAAGCCCCCTGGGGGCGTAAAGGAAATCGGTGCCCCACCTAGACTAGCATAGGGAATAGTCCTATGCCCCATGGAGTGCGGGCTTGAGAGGGCCGTCGCCATGCCTACGCTTTCGTATCCTGCGTCTCCACCCAGCGCACAGCGTGTCGGATGAGGGCGGTCGCGTCTTGCAGAGCCAGTTTCTCTTTGATGTGGCCCCGATGGACATCCACAGTTTTTGGGCTGATGAGAAGCTGCACGGCAATGTCCCGCGTGCTCCTGCCCTGACCGATGAGCCGAAAGACATCGAACTCCCTGTCGCTGAGTTTCTCGATCGGAGAATTGGACCCACGCGGGCGGCGGCCCGTGAGGGTGTCGAGCAGTTGAGCCGACAATCGTTCGCTGACCTAAACCTGCCCCATCAACACCTGACGAATAGCCGCGAGCAATTTCTCGGCACCTGCTTCCTTCATGACATAGCCGCGGGCACCGGAGGGCAGGACACGTTCGGCATAAACGAGCTCATCGTGCATGGAGACGACGAGAATCGGCAGGTGAGGATGGAGCGCTAGCACGTCTTTGATAAACTCGATGCCACTGCGGCCCGGCATGGTGAGGTCCGTCAAAAGCAGGTCTGCGTGGGTCTGCGAGATCGCACTGAGGGCCTCTGAGGAGTTGCCCGCTTCGCAGCGAGCCTCCAGGTCCGGTTGCTTGTTGATGAGTTGAGCGAGGCCAGCACGCATCATCGGATGGTCATCCACGACAAGGATGCGCTTGCGAGCGCCCGGAGCTGGGGCAGGTGTTGCTTTTGGGGAAGCCTTTCCGTGTTCGGTAAGCGGCCTTGTCGTGTTCATGCGTATTTGCAAGGCACGGTGCAATTTACGGTCACACCTTTGCCCTGCTTTGACTCAATTACCAACATCCCTCCGGCAATGGCTGCCCGGTGCTTCATCACATCAAGGCCCATGCAGGCCCCAGCTTTCCTAGACCTGGAGAAGCCTTGGCCATCATCTGAAACCCGCAGCCGCACAGCGTCGTTGTCGCGGCTCAACTCGATGATGATGGCGCTGGGATGTCCGTGCTTGAGGGCATTATTGACGGCCTCCTGCGCGATCCTGTAGAGATGGCCCGCCACCATGCTCTCTTCAATCAAAACCGGCGGCAGGCAATGGATGCGGCACCTGATTTTGCCCATGGACCTCGTGTTTGTCGCGAGCTCTTCAAGGGCTTCCACGAGGCCTGTTGGCTCCGATCTCACGGGAGACAACCCACGGGACATTGACCGCGTCTGCGCGATGGTTTCGCGCAGAAACTCTCCCATCTTCGCGGCCTGTTTTTCAAGCGAGGGTAGCGCGGCGAGATCCTCCCGCAGCGAATGGCACATCAGCTCGATGGCCGTGAGCTGTTGTCCCAAGCCGTCATGAAGGTCATGGCCTATCCGCCGTTGTTCCTTTTCCGCGATTTCCAAGATCTCCATCTGGAGCTCCCTCGCCCGTTTCTCCCCGGGCGCAAGGCATCTTGTGTTCTCTACCTGCGCGAGCGCCCGCCTGACCACGATCGGAAGAAACTCGATAAATTCGATGTCCTTGACGAGATAGTCGAGGGCGCCGCGCCTCATCATCTCGACGGCCACTCGCTCGTCGCCTTGCCCCGTGATGATGATGAATGGAAGCGAACGGCCGACGGCCAAGAGTTGATTGACCAGCTCTTCGCCTTCGGTGTCTTGCAGTTTGAGGTCCAGGAGCATGAGGTCCGTCGTGTTCTTGGCCAGCCACGCCGTCGCGTCCCTGCCTGAAGACAGGATCGTCGCGGCGAAGCCTTCTCTTTTAAGAGCTTTTTCGATCAAGCGCAGCAGTCCCGCATCATCATCGACGACGAGAACCCTGTTTGCTGGCGTGGCGTCCGGCATATCCCATTCAGCCTGACCTCGGGCAGTGAAGCTCCGGCACCTGCACGAGGCAGATGAAGAGTCCGAGCTGCGTGATCGTTTCGATAAACTTTTCGTAGTCCACTGGCTTGACGATGTAATTGTTGCAGCCCAGCTCGTGGCACCGTGCTACCTCGCGCGGGTCATCGGTGGTGGTCAACATGCTCACGGGCAGTCTGTGCAATTCGGGATCAGCCTTGATCTGGCGGAGCACTTCGACGCCATCCACCTTTGGCATACGGATGTTGAGCAATAGCAGATAAGAGGTGTCCGAAGTGCGCTTCGGCTCGTCGCCCCGGCGGAACAGGAAGTTGAGCACATCCTGGCCGTCTTCGAAACGCAGCACCGGGTTGTGGAGGCCACCACGCCGAAGATTTTCTCGATGAGCCGGGCGTGCCCGTCGTCGTCGTCGGCGATGATGATGACCACTTCATTCGTCATGATTCCCAACTTGGTGGCTCATTCCACCGAAGGGAAGGACACAATAAAGGTCGTAGTGCTGCCTGCCCCAGACTTGAGGCGGATCTGGCCATTCTGGCGTTCGAGGATCTTTTGCGCGATGGTCAGGCCGAGCCCTTCGCCCGTGCCGACGGAGGGATTGAGCCTGTGGAAAATCTCGAACACCTTGCCCTGATGCTCCAGGGCAATGCCGATGCCGTTGTCCTCGACCTCATAGATGGCACTGCCATCCTCCACGCGACCTGTGACCCCAATCCGGCAGGGCCGGTTTGGATCCCGATATTTGAGGGCATTGTCCAGGAGATTGGAGAAGACCTGGTTGATCTGTGTGGAGTCGCCCAGGCAGCCGGGCAGAGTCCCCACACGGAGGGAGGCGCAGGGCTTGCTGGACGTTGATCAACGGGTGTTCATCTCGAAGGGCCCGATCCTTAGCGCCGCTCGGCCGAGCCGGGAAAAGCGGAGGAGGCTCGAGATCAACATTTCCATTTTGACCACGCCGGCATGGATGTAAGACAAGGCCTCGGGCACGTCCTCAGAGAGCAGGGTCAACAGTTCTCCCTTGTCGGCGACCTCTCCGGGCGCTCCAGACAGTTTGGCTTTCAATCGTTCACAGGCCAGAGCGAGTTCCTTGCTGAACCCTTGCACGTTTACCAGTGGTGAGCGCAAGTCGTGGGAGGCAACGTACACCACGGTTTCAAGGTCCCGGTTTTTCTGGGCTAGTTCCTTCCCCAGTTGGCCTAGCCGTTCCTGGTTTTCTTTGCGGAGGGTGATGTCCGTGCGAATAGAGAGGTATTGCACCGGTTTCCCAGCGGCGTTCAAGAATGGAAAAATCGTTGTGTCCACCCAGTAGAACGAGCCATCCTCGGCCCGGTTGTTGATCTCACCATGCCACGGTTACCCGCTGGCGGTCGTGCGCCACATTTCGATAAACAACTCCTTGGAATGGCGGCCCGAGTTGATGATGCGATGGTTTTGGCCGATGAGCTCTTCTCGCGAATATTTCGAGATCTCGCAAAACTTATCGTTGACGGTGGTGATAATGCCCGAGGCGTTGGTGGTGGCCACGATGGAATGGGCATCGATGGCAGCTTTGAGGTTTCGCAGCTCAGATGACCTGGCATCCATGGGGAGCTCTTCCTGCTCCCGCGTGTTTCCAGAGCATGATTCGAGCTCTTTCATTCAAGCCGCTTTTGGGAGACGATCGCGATAGGTCGTCGGCGCCTCGCCGACGGTTTTCCTGAACACACGGTTGAAGTGGGTGAGTGACTGGAAACCAACTCCGAAGGCGATTTCGCTGACTCGCAAGTTGGGGTTGAGCAGGAGGTCTTTCGCCTTCTCGATTCGCGTTCTCGAAACGAACTCTGTAAATGTCAAACCCGTGAGTTTTCGGAAGATCTTGCAAAAGTAAAATCGACTCGTATGAACCGCACCCGCAACCTGGCCCAGCGAGAGTTTCTCTGCGTAATTCTCCAGGATGTACTGCTTCGCCCTGGTTATCATGAGCGGCTCCGCAGTCGCCGATTGCACGGCAAGCTGGTTGCTCTTCATCGAGATATGATCCGCGAAGATTGTGAGCAAGGCCGATAGGGAGTCGAGCTTCTTCTGGGACACGACTGGCGTCTGAAAATAGGCTTCTTTGGCCTTTGGAGTGTTGAGGTCCACCCCATGTCTTTTAGCCTGATCGACGGCTCGTCGGAAAGAGGTGTTGGTCGGTTTCTGGCGCATCACCTGGCCGGTCTGCAGAAAACCGATGGTGTTCGATCCAAGTTTTACCGGCACAGCGGTCTCGTACAGGCCGTAAGAGCAGATGATCGTGGCGGGCTCACCCATGGCTTCCTTGGCCAATTTCTCTTGCATTTGCAGGCATGCGGCGCAGGCGCTCCTCTGCTCGGTCATCAGCTCGCAGAAGGGGTTCTCCATGCGTTTGCCGTGGAGGGGGATCTGCCACGTCTGCAGCGGCCGAAACGTCAGCGGTAGCCCAGTCGCCTCCGTGTAAGCATGCTCGTAAGTTTGATACATCTCGGGTCGAGTCAGCTGTTCAATCAATTGTCCGTTCGCGTTCATTGCCCGTTCATTCTCGTTTTTTGCTGACACAGGGTTGTGTTCAACGAAAGCAAAATACGCGCTATGAGCGTTCTTGGATATCGGGAGTGACTCTTCAAACGAGTAAGAAAAATGCAGGAGTGGATAGGGAAATCCCTTATTGAGCGGGTATGTGAACCCCATGCCGACGGGCCATTCGAATTCCTTGCGGCCCTGAATCCAAGCGACCACGGCTCGAGCTCTGAGGCTCGTGCGGAATTCTCAGATCAAGCGCCACCAGAGCGGGTTCATGCCTGCTCGCGATGAGGGAACGTATCCATTTATCCACTCGAGAGCTTGAAGAATTTCTTACGAGTGAACTGCAAACGCCGGATGACCACTTGGCTGACCCGGACCATGAGCTCGTAGCCGAACTCGTGATCGCGCGCGGCACAATCACGAATACGCTCGCCATCCAATACGATCAGTCGCGCAGGCTCGCTGACCATGGCATTGAAATGCCAGGCAAACGGCGGGAACAACCACGACCATCCAAGCACGTCACCCGCTGACAATGTTTGTATGTGGACGTTGCTGCTCAGTCCAGCGTGTGTCAACGAAACAGCACCCCAAACAATGATGTAAAAATGACGGGCTGCATCGCCTTGCTTGAAGATCAGATCCCCCCGGGTGCGGTCATTCACCGTGGCTCCCTCAGCCAGGGTATCGATATGTTGTGGGGCCAAACCTTGCAGAAAGACATGTGCCGACAACAGCTTCCTGATATCCTCCGGTTCTGTTGGATGAGGCTGAACCAACTCTGTGCCGAGGGTTTCTTCGGATAGTGACATCAACGAACTATTCTTATTATCAGTCGCCCGGTCAAGGGCAACACAGCAGGGCAACACAGCAGTTCTCATTTTGAAAAAAGTGGGGCGAGGACTCCGACCGGCCGGTTCGCGGTCAAGTCCGTTCATCCGATTAACTCCAAACAAGAGAACAACCAAAATAACGACCCTCATGAAGCTGACTCTTCGGTGCAGGTGCGGGAACGCTCTGGGGTTGCAAACCACCGACAACCGCCTTCAACACCTAGACCGACATCGGCTGCGACGGTCCCTCCTTCACAGGCATGAACAGGGTGAAAACGCTGCCCTTGCCTACCTCCGATTCCACCGACACACCAAACCCCATTTCCTTCGAGAGCTCATAGACCATGGACAAGCCGAGCCCGGTGCCGCGGCGGGTTGAAAAGGATTTTGTGGTGAAAAATGGTTCGAAAATGCGATTCACAACCTCAGGTTTGATCCCAGAGCCGTGGTCCACGACACGGGTAAAAGCATAATGTTCCGACTCGGCTGGCTCCAGCGCCAGGGTGAGTGGCAATTGCCACATCAGCCCGGTCTGGATCAACACGTCCCCTTTGCCCACCCTCGCGTCATTCGCGTTGATGATCAGGTTCAGAAGGATCTGTTTGACCAGGTCCTGGTGCCCCCAGATGCCGGGCAACGGCTCGGCGGGTTCGAAGCGAATGGCCACTTCGCCAAGGACCTGATCGCCCAACAATTTCAAAACTTCATTAACGAGGGCGTTGATGTCGCATAAAACCAGAGACTCACCGGTCGTGCGGCTCAGCCCCAGCATGGCTTTCACCAAACCTGCGCCCTGATCCACCGCCGTTTTGATCCGGTTCACCCGGGTTTGAACCTTGTCGTGCTGTTCGGGATGGATCTCGATAAGCTGCACCGACCCTTTGATGATGGACAGGATGCTGTTGAAATCATGGGCGATGCCGGCGGCGAGGGTTCCCAAAGCGCGCATTTTTTGACTGTGCAGCAGCTCGCGGTTGGCCAGTTCCAACTCCGCCGTCCGGACGGCCACGATGCGCCCCACCTCGGCGTAACTTTTCACAAGCTGCCTATGGCGATTGGCTGCCAGCCCCGCGAAAACCAGCGCGACCCCAGCTCCTGCCAAGCCAACGGCCAGCACTCGGGGCTCGCGATGCCATGGCACGAACATTGAAAAGGACAGGCTCGCCGGGACTTGTTCCTCGTTCCAGCTTCGATCCATGGACCGAACATCCGCCCGGTGCTCGCCGGAGGTCAGCCCCCGGAAGACCAATTCTCTCAAATTGCTGTAGGGGGACCAGGTCCCGCCATCGATTCGCCAGCTAAACAGGAGCCGCTCCGATTCTGTCACTTTCCACTTATCGCGCCCCGACACGTGGACCACAAAGGACGCGTCGGTGGAAGCTATCTGGGATGCCTCTTCGGAGATGAGGAACGTCCGCGGAGGTTCGACGTCAGCTTCTGGATGATACCGACAGACACCGGACGGGGTCAAGGCCCAGAAGGTGCCCTTCCGATCCTCCCAAATCCGATAGACCACCGAGCTGGGTAACCCTTCAACCGGCCCGTTTGAAACCCATGTGTTTTTGTAAAAGCGCCAAGCCCCGTTGTTCGCGGCCACCCACACACTGCCGTCGCGGGCGCTCAAAATGCTGTTCACACGATCGAACCCGCTTGCCACAACGGACCACTTTCGGCCGTCGAACCCAAAGATAAGATCCCCCGCCCCAAACCAAACCCTTCCATTCCCGACTTCGGCAAAGCAAGACGCACGATCGGAAGGCGAGTCCTCGATTCTTCTCAACGAATCTGGGAGCCCTGATTCGCAGTTAAAAAGGCCGGTGCTTCCTCCGATCCAAACGACTCCATCCGCACCTTCCTGAACAAATTGCACCTCGCCAACGCCTCCCGTGAGGGCCTTCTTCTCACAGAACATCACGGGTGCCATCCCGGACCACTTCGCTAAGAAAGTCCAGTCTCGCACCCCGGGTTGCCCAACCAGAACCGCAAGCACGTTGCCCGCAAACTTCCCAACCACCTTCCGGATGGTCAGGCCACCAAAATCCCCCACGGGTTTGTAGTCTCCAGCCTGCGGATCGAAGGCCACAACGTGGTCTGGAGCATTCAGCAGCAGACGGCCATCCGTCAGCGAAAACAACGATTCGCCAGGCCGGAAATCGGCCTCGAAATCGGCGGGCCAAAGCGTCTGCCTCCAACCGGTTGGACCATAATGCGACATCCCGCCAGAGCCTGCGAACCAAAGATCGCCGTTGGCGTCCTGATGTAACGCATGATAACTCGCTCCCTGCGAAACCAGTTCGGTCGGTACCTGCCATGGAAGAGGTGTATACCGAGCCACCCCATCGGAAGTCGCCATCCAAAAAGCGCCCGAACTCGCACCCGCAACGTCAAAAAACTGACCCGCTTTCAGTTCCTCCCTTGCCTCCGCTGAGTCCCTTCCCTCCCCCTCCCCTAACCGGGCAACCTTGTTGATCGACTGCGCCCACAAAGCGGCGTCGGAAGTTTGCCAGGCATAACGAACTTTTTCCAAGTTCGGTGCTCGCGCCCGCCAGTCATTCCCATCGAACCGGACCACAACACGAGGCTCCGATGGCGACACTTCGCCTATCATGGTCAAACCTCCCGAGGCGTCCTCTATGGGTCGATGCAGATCCCGCAGATTGAACTCGCGTGGGATCAAGAATTCCTGCAGCACAGATTCAACGGATATCTGCCGCACCGGCCCCCGAATCCGTAAAAGCCCGCGCCTGCCGGTCAACCAAAGACTCCCATCCTGTCGCTCAAGCATGTCTATGAACATCTCCAAGCCCGTATCCGCTGCCCTTAGGATTACCGTTTGACGGCCCGTGGAAACGTGGAACTCCATCAACCGGTCAGACACCAAAAAAAAGACATGATCCCGCTCTGCGGGAACCAATGGAATCTGCCGCACCTGCCGGATGAGATTCGTTTGCATCTCTCGTGAAATGGCGTCGATGGGATGCATGATCCACTTCCGATTTCGGAACTCCGCCAAACCGTACTGGTAGATTGTCCAAAGTTGTCCAGACCGGCTTTCATAGACCCTCAGTCCCCCTGTCCCGAGGGAAGGGAACGTCCTTGCTTCATACCCGTCAAACATCGTCAGCGAGTCGAACTCGCCGTGTTTCACCCAGATGTTGCTGCGTGAACTCCAGGTGATGGAGGTGCTAAAAGAATCGTGCAATCCATCGCGCGAACTAAACAACCTCCAACTGCCCGTGGAGTCGCCGAGCGCTGGAGTCGATAGGAGCCCCAAGAAGAAAAGCCAAAGGCCCAGCCAGGAGGTGTCAGTGACCTTCAATCGTCGCACGTGTTCACTCTACCGCCTGCGCGATCCCTTGCCAACCAGCAGTTCTCATTTTGGCAGGCACTGGGGCGGACCTCCAGGTCTGCCAGTCGCGGAGGCCTCTGGCCCCGCACGAAGTGGAACACTCCGCGAACCGGCGGTCAGAGCCCCCACATTTTTAAAAATGAGAACCTCCGCCGGAACTCCTTCGTAGCTTGACACCGCAGCCAGTTCCCGGCACACAGTAAAAAGATCACAAGACCCCGCCTTTGAACCCTGGTGCATGGCTCGATCTATGAAACTCCAAACCCGACGTGCGTTTACTCTGATCGAACTCCTCGTCGTCATCGCCATCATCGCGATCCTGGCTGCGATGCTTCTTCCTGCCCTGTCCCAGGCCAAGGAAAAGGCCAGCCGGACTTTCTGCGTGAACAACAACAAACAACTCGGCCTGGCGATGCACATGTATGCCGACGACAATCTGGATTGGATGGCCTGGCCAAACTGGGCGAACGACTACGGACCCGGGTGGCTCTACCTCCCTTTTAGCGGGCGCGCTCCCGATCCGCTCAAAACCAACGAGTTCAAAAATATTGAGGCAGGCGTTTTTTATGGGTATAACCGGGAGCGGAAGATCTACAACTGCCCGCTGGACAAAACGAACCATGTCTCTTGGCAGAAGCGGTCGCAGCGCGTCTCAAGCTACATCATGAACGGTGCCGTGAACGGCTACGGGCGCATGACAAAAACCACGTTCAAGCTCTCCGCCTTCAACCCGTCCGCCTACGCCATGTGGGAGCCCGAGATCCGGAATTTCGGCGGGGTCTGGGGCCCCAACCAGGGGCATGATGCCAGCCAATATCCGAACGAAGAGGAGGGAATCGGGCGTCGACACAAAAAAGGAGCCGTGATCACAGGGTTCAGCGGGCATGTGCATTTCATCAAATACGAAGATTTTCAACGCGAGCAAAAAATCGGCAAACCAGGGTTGCTCTGGTGCGTTCCGGATACCCAAACAGGCCAATAACCAGCTCACTGATCACTGCTCACTGATCACCGCTCACTCCCCCTCGGTCACTGACTTCACTTGACCGCCACCGGCCCCTGTTTCTTCCGCTGCCCGTAGATCTGGATCCCCTTGAGCATATCCACGGCGCGATCCAGTTGGACGTCCCGCACGGTGACCACCAGCTTGCGCATGCGCTCCTTTTTGTCGTCATCCAAACCCGACAAACTCTCGTCCAAGTTCTCCAAAGCGCCGACAGTTTTCTTCAAGTAAAGCGCCTGCTCATCCTCTTCACTCATGGGGACATCAATGTCTGGACTGATACCCTTTTCGTGAATCACCTTGTGGCTCGGCGTGTAATACTTGGAAGTGGTCAATCTCAAGGCGCAGCCGTTCGGCAGCGGAATAATCTTCTGAACGGAGCCTTTCCCAAAGGTTTGCTCCCCCACAATGATCGCTCTTTTCACGTCTTGAAGGCAGCCCGCGACAATCTCCGAAGCGCTCGCGCTCGAACCATTGACCAGAATCGCCATGGTTAAATCCTGGTGCTTGCCTGGACGCCCCGCCACATAACGCTCGCGATCGTCTTCCCCTCGGCCTTCCGTCGACACAATGAGCTGGTCTTTCGGCAGAAAGCGTTCGCAAACCTGGACCGCCTGGTCCAGCAACCCTCCTGGATTGCCGCGCAAATCCATCACTAACGACTGCATACCCTGCGATTTCAGCCGCTTCAGCGCGTCATCCAAATCTTTTGTGGTTTGCTCGTCGAATTGCAACAAACGCACGTAACCCACCTTGTCCTCTCCCAAGGGAAACTCCCGTTTTCCATTCACATCCTTCACCTTATGAACCTTGATGTTCTCCCGCTTCAGCTTCACATCCCTGGTCTGTGTGGAGCCGGGTCTTGAAATCCGAATCTCGACCTCGCTACCGGGCTCGCCCCGCAGCCGTTTGACGGCGTCATCAAGCTTGAATTTCTCGGTCGTCCTGCCATCGATCAAGAGCACGCGGTCCCCGGGCAAAATGCCGGCCCGCATCGCCGGCGTATCATCCATCGGCTCCAGGACCGTCAATGTTTTGTCCCGGATTCCTATGACGATCCCGACCCCCCCAAAGGCACCCTCGGTATCTTTGCGAAGCTCGGTATACTTCACCGGCTCCATGAACTCGCTGTGCGGGTCCAACGTGCTCACCATCCCGCGCAGGGAGCTGTAAACCAAATCCTGGTAGCTCAGCCTCTGGCCATCGACGTAGTCCTTACGGACGAGCTCCAAGACGCGGGAGTAGAGCTCGAGGTTGGGATAAATGTCATCCTTGCCAGCCGCCTCGGCCGATTGAAGATAGATCCTGGCGCCAAAAAACAGGTTCAGCGACAGGCCGGTTACAAGAAACCCGTAAAGCAACCTTTTCTTCATAGTGGTGAGTCGTGTGAAACGTTCGAGCTAACGGGGGCAAGGCTTTTCACGCCCAGCCATGTCCGATCCATCTGAAACTAAGTACACTCGGCGAGTTTGGCAAGAGGACGGTGACAGAATTTAAATCCCGTCGCAGGTCCTTATCCCTAGCCGTCGGATCTCCGCTTCGTAGCCCTCCCTGAAGGTGGGATAAAGAAACGTCATGCCGGTCGTCGCGCGAAGTTGAGTGTTCGAAACCCGCTTCTGGGTCGCACCGCGTTTCCGGCCAGAACGTGTCTCCTGATCCTCCATCGGGGGCAGTGGAAGCCCCAGCCTCAACTTCAACCAGCCAAAAAAATCCCTGTGTTGAACGGGTTCGTTATCGACCGCGTTGTACACCCCGCCCACGCGCCCTTTCTCCAGCACCAAGACACACATTCCAGCCAGATCGTCCACGTGAATCATGTTGATCCACTGCAACCCTCCCAAAGCCATGGCACCCCGGCCCCGCAAGTGGTTTAGAAACAGATGCCCGCGATCAGGCCCATAAATCCCCGCCGCTCGCAGAATGATCGCGGGAAATCCCCAAGAACGATGGGCTTCGAACAGAAGCATTTCGCTCTGAGCCACGATGCGGCCCGTCTCACCAGCACCCTCAGCGGGGCTTTCTTCGTTCACCCAACTCCCGTCGGTCTGGGCATACACGCTTGTGCTGCTGATCTGGAGATACCGTGCGGATTTCAACGATTGCGATCTCAACCAGTCGATGACAGTCGCAGTGCCCTCAAGATAAACCTTCTGGTAGGCGTCCGCTCCACCTTGTGAAGACGACACCGCATTGATCACCCAATCGATTGGACCGGTGATCTGGCCCAGGCTCCTGGCGTCCGTCACGTCGCCCACGACTGGCTCGATACCTGCCCGGACAAGGTCATCAGCCCTCGATATATGACGGCGCATTCCCAAGACCTGATGCCCTCGCTCCAGCAGCAAACGGCCCAATCGCACACCAAGGTAGCCACAACCCAGAATTAAAACTCGCATAACTTTCCGCTGTTACTTCAAGTGTCATCACAGACGATCTCGTCGCCACGGCCGACGGTCAACTCTTTCGCGCTTATTTTCAAGTCGAGCGGGCGGGAGCCGACGAGTCGATAAAGTTTCCGATAAATCTTCCCAAGCTCTGCCTTGCGGTCGCAGAGGACTCCTTTACTCTCCCTTCATGAATCGAAGCGTCACCGTGGTCATCAATCGAGATTGCGCCGCCGTCCAAATCCCTTCGGGCGGCCAAGTCACACTCCCTAGCGGAACTTCCGTGGACATCGCCCAAACCTTGGGAGGATCATTCACAGTCCACGCGCCGGGCGGACTGTTCCGCATCACAGGAAAAGATGCCGACGCCCTCGGAATGCAGCCCGAGAGCGCCCCAACTCTGCCCGAAAACAATGGAGAACTCACCGAGAAAATGGCCTGGGACATCCTGAAAAGCTGTTTCGACCCCGAAATCCCGGTGAACATCGTCGATCTCGGTCTTGTTTACGACCTGGCGATCGAACCCCTGCCGGACAAGGGAAACAAGGTCTTTGTCAAAATGACGCTGACCGCGCCAGGCTGTGGAATGGGGGCCGCCATCGCGGGGGATGCGCAACAAAAACTGCTGAGCCTGCCATCGGTTCAGGACGCCAGCGTGGAAGTGGTCTGGGACCCGCCGTGGCACCAATCCATGATCACCGCCGACGGCCGTCGAATCCTCGGTTTGGACTGAGCCGGTTAGGAAAGACCGAGGCATTTAAGTGGCCCGTCCGGATTGCGAGTTCAACCGCTCTTTCTGGGGTTTCATACCAAACCGACGGGTTCATAGCCTGCGACAAACGTCCGAAAGCTGGAAAAGTTTTGACAAGCACCCCGATAGCACTACTCTGCCGCAACCTCGTTGGGGTCGTAGCTCAGTTGGTAGAGCACCACAATGGCATTGTGGGGGTCAGGGGTTCAAATCCCCTCGGCTCCACCATCTTTTCACGATGGCTGGATTTTTGAGTGTTACCTGAACAGTCGTCCGCGCCTGTTCCATCCGGGCACGCCCACTCCTTCAGCATGCTCCAAACAAGGACGGGCTCAACGACAAATCCCTTTGAGTAAATTATTTGTGCGGACTTCTTGGGAATGGTCTAACCTCGTCCGCATCTTCGTGATTGCCGTATGAAAGAATACGGAATTCGGTTGAGGCTGGAAAAATGGAACTGGAGGCTTCCCTATTCGATCTGCGCCAAGTGGTGCATGGCAGTCTCGTGATGCTCAAGGAACGCGCGGCCAACCACGGGATCCATTTGAAAGCAGAAATTGGTGAAGGCGTCGACAAGCTCTTTGCCGACGAGAGCAAGATCAAACAGATACTTTTCAACCTGCTTTCGAATGCGGTGAAATTCACCCCGGACAAAGGATCTGTCGGGATCAAGGTCGCCGTGGTGAGAGATGAAATTCAAATCGCGGTCTGGGACACTGGCATAGGGATTCCAAAGTCTGAGCAGGATAAGCTGTTTAAAGAATTCCATCGAGTGCAGTCCAGTCTGAGCGCGACTGTTGAAGGGACGGGCTTGGGCTTGACCCTGACGAGGAAGTTTGTCGAATTGCATGGCGGACTGGTTTGGATGGAGAGCAGTCCGGGTTCGGGAAGCGTTTTCACGATTGCTCTGCCTAACCAAAAGTGGAACGAAGATACCATGTTCCTTTCTCCTCCGCAGAATGATCCAGATCCGCTGGAGGCCGACACCCGCCACGAAGAGGACGCCCAAGTGCTCGTGGTCGAACCGGATGCCGGAGTCGCAGATCTGCTCACTCGGCACTTGAACGAAGCGGGCTACACAGTGGCTGTGGCCTGCGACTACGAAGAGGGTTGGGAGAAGCTCAAGGCGCAACCGCTGCGGGTGGTTGTTCTGGATATTTTGCGAACCCAGACCAGCAGGGTCTCTTTTCTGAACCGGCTGAAGGAGGCTCCCGAAACAAAGGACCTGCCGCTGATTCTGGTGTCCAGCTTGGAAGGGGAGGAGATGGTCGAGGGGGCAAGCGGGACCGAGCGCCTCGCCAATCTCGATCCGAAGTTGCTGATAGAACAGTTGGGAGCTTCGATGGGTATTTGTCCAAGCCTATTGATCTCAAGCAACTCTTTGAGTTAGTGAAGAGCCATCTGGGATGAAAACCTTTCTCTGAAAATCAGCTCGAAGCGACCAGTCTCATTCCTCCAGGGCTGCCAGTCAGCGGAGGCCTCTAGCCCCGCACACTCCGGGTGTGGTCCTCGGAAACAGCGGTAGGGATCAGCCTTTTGCAGGCTCCACTGCGGAACCCCGCAGGTCCTAGGCAGAACGCTTGAGGAAGACGATTCGAGAAATTCCCGTGATGACAGGCGGTTTGAGCCGCTGCTTGATGGCGTCGAGTTCGGTGCTGTTCCCGGTCACCTCAAACAGGCCGATCAAAAACCATTTTCCACCTTCTTCACGCCGCACATAGACCGGAAGCTGTCCCGTGGTCTCCGCGAGTTTTATTCCCCACTTTGGTAGCTCCCCTTTTCGTCCCACCCAGACTTCGCACGGGTCGCTCTCGGCGCGCGGATTCCATATCAAACCCAAACATAAACCCCGTATCACCCCTGCTCGGTGAATGACAGAGTGGGGCGGGGCAGTCTCCCCTCCGAGCCGTGAGCGAATGTCTTCAAATTCGTAGCCTTCTCCGACGACATGCGGCGGGGAAGCAGGAGCGGGCAAGTGATCAAGCATCGCGGGTAGCCAAGCAACGGTGCCGTCCGCCGTCAATGCCCAATCACCATTTGGAAACCGGTGCTCCTGCCCCGCAAGCCACCGACAACCCCGGGATGCACCGCGTTCTTCGGCCTGGTCATTTCCGCGCTTGCCCTGGGGTTCAGACCCCCTATTCTCTTGGAGCAACCGGCCTTACGGCTTCACTCTGAGCGGCTCGTATGAAACCAGTTCTTGCACTCCCACACAAGCCGCGCGGCTCATGTCCGCAACATCTTTCGATAAATGATTATGCTGAACCCTTGCGCCGTGGTCACCGGTGCGTCCCGTGGCATCGGTCGTGAGGTCGCCATCGGTCTCGCCCGATCCGGATTTGATGTCGTCATCAACTACGCGGCAAACCGTCCCGCAGCGGAGAGCACAGCGAGTGGGTGCCTTCAGGCGGCATCCCTCCAAGGCAGGACGGTTCGCACAATTTTAGTGCAGGCGGACATTCGAGACTCATCAGCCCGAATCCGTCTCATCAACGCGGCACGCGACTGGTCCCCTGCCCTGCACCTGCTTGTCAACAATGCGGGCATCGCACCGGTCGTGCGCGCGGACATCCTCGAGGCCAGTGAGGAAAGTTTTGACCATGTCATCGCGATCAATTTGAAAGGGCCCTATTTCTTGAGCCAACTCGCCGCCAGATGGATGCTCGAACAACCGCCCACGACCTCCAACGGCCTCGAGCCCGATCCGCGTTGCCACCAGAAGATCGTCAATATCTCTTCAGTCAGCGCCTACGCCGCGTCGATAAACCGGGGCGACTACTGCATCTCCAAGTCCGGTTTATCCATGGTGACGGCTCTGTTTGCCAAACGACTCGCAGCGCATCGAGTGAATGTGTACGAGATCCGCCCCGGCGTGATCGCCACCGACATGACGGAATCAGTGAAGGCAAAATATGACGCCCTGATCGCGGGAGGGTTGACGCCGATCGACCGCTGGGGATCCCCTGCTGATGTCGCTAAAGCAGTCGTTGCCATCGCCGAAGGCGCGTTCCCTTTCAGCACCGGCGAGGTCATCAACGTGGATGGCGGATTTCACATGCGGACGCTTTAGCTTTAGTTATGCCATTGATCGTCGATAACGCCCTGGCTCCAGCCGATTTATTACCCCAGATTCAGTGCCTGTGGGAGCTTTCCGCTGCAAAAATTCTCGACATCGAACAGACCTGGTCGGAGGAAAATGGAACTCCGGTGTTCACCGTGAACGGGGCCTACACGAGCCGAGGCTGGACGGAGTGGACTCAAGGGTTCCAGTATGGGTCGGCAATCTTGCAGTTTGATGCCACCGGGGACGCTCGCTTCCTGGATCTGGGGAGGACGCGTACGGTCCACAAAATGGCGGCTCACGTCTCCCACACTGGAGTACACGATCACGGGTTTAACAACATCTCGACCTATGGGAACCTCCATCGCTTGATGCGGGAGGGCCGCATCGAAGACAATGTCAACGAACGCAATTTCTACGAGCTCGCCTTGAAAGTGTCAGGCGCCATTCAGGCGGCGCGCTGGACACCTGTTGAGGGCGGCCTCGGCTACATTTATTCCTTCAATGGACCGCACTCGTTGTTCATCGACACGATGCGATCGTTGCGATCGCTGGTTGTCGCGTCTCAACTGGGTCATGTGCTGATGCAAGAACGAGACACGGCCATCTGCCTTCTGGATCGTTCGATCATCCATGCCGAGGTGACCGCTCGGTTTAACATCTACTACGGCGAAGGACGTGATTCATATGACGTCCCGGGACGCGTGGCTCATGAAAGTCTCTTCAACGTGAAGGATGGCGGTTATCGATGCCCCAGTTCGCAGCAGGGATTCTCCCCGTTTACGACCTGGACACGCGGGCTTGCGTGGGCCCTGTGCGGATTCTCCGAACTGCTCGAGTATCTTCTTGAACTCGACCCCAAAATGCAGATTCGGAACCAGCCTCTCACAGGAGTTATCGAGTTGTTTCTAAAAGCCGCGCGGGTCACTTCGCGGTTTTACATGGAAAACTGCTGCTCCGACGGCGTGCCCTATTGGGATACGGGAGCGCCGGAGCTCTGGCGAATCAAGGACGCGCTTGAAAAGCCGGCGCAACCGTTCAATGAATGGGAACCTGTGGACAGTTCCGCCGCAGCCATCGCCGCGCAAGGACTCCTCAGGCTCTCCAAAGTGGAGCGCGTTCTTGGCAATCGTTCCTCCGCGCGGCGCCTGCACAAAGCCGGTTTAACAGTCGCCCGCACGTTGCTGTCGGAAATTTATCTATCGCGGTCTCCCACTCACCAAGGATTGCTTCTTCATTCCCTTTACCATCGTCCCAACGGCTGGGATCACGTGGCGCGAAACCAAAAGGTGCCGAACGGAGAAAGCTCGATGTGGGGGGATTACCATCTTCGTGAACTCGCGCTCATCATCCAGCGCCAAGCGAAGCGGGAAACTCCGTTCCAGTTTTACATTTCCAAGCATTCATGAACTTATGGATCTGAACAGATTCACCGAAAACTCGCAGGCCACATTGGTCGAGGCGCAAAGTCTTGCCACGCGCAATCAGCATCAGGCCATGGACGTCGAGCACGTGCTCTTGGCTCTTCTCGAGCAGGAGGGCGGCCTTGTGCCCCGACTGTTCGAAAAAGCTAAGGCCTCCTCCGCCTTGTTAAAAGCCAGGATCGAGGAGGAACTGGGCCGACTCCCGCGCGTCTCCGGCAGCGACACCACCAAACAGGGGAACTATGTCACGCAACGGATGAACCTGCTCCTGGTTCACGCGCAGGACGAGGCCGCCACGCTCAAGGACGATTATGTGTCCGTCGAACATATGGTGCTGGCTATGTTCTCGGAACCGGCCAGCACGGCCATCGGCAAGATCTTCAAGAGCCTCGGCATCCGCCGCGATGAGTTCCTGAAGGCGCTCACCGAAGTGCGCGGAAATCAGCGCGTCACCAGCACCAATCCCGAGTCCACTTATGAGGCCCTCGAAAAGTACGGGTGCGACCTCACCAAAATGGCGCTGCAAAACAAGCTCGACCCGGTGATCGGTCGCGACAGCGAGATCCGCCGTGCTATCCAGGTGCTCTCACGCCGCACCAAGAACAACCCCGTGCTGATCGGCGAGCCAGGCGTGGGAAAAACCGCCATCGTCGAAGGCCTCGCCCGGCGCATCGTCGCGGGCGATGTGCCGGATAGCCTCAAGGAGAAACGGCTCGTTTCGCTCGATCTCGGAGCGCTCATAGCCGGTGCGAAATTTCGCGGCGAATTCGAGGAGCGACTCAAAGCGGTGCTCCAGGAGATCACCAAGGCGCGGGGGCAAATCGTTCTGTTCATCGACGAAATCCACACGATGGTCGGCGCTGGCAAGGCTGAGGGCGCGATGGACGCCGGCAATATGCTCAAACCCATGCTCGCACGTGGCGAGCTGCACTGCATCGGTGCCACAACTCTGGACGAGTACCGGAAACATATCGAAAAAGACGCCGCGCTGGAGCGCCGTTTCCAACCCGTGCTGGTCAACGAACCGAGCGTCGAGGACACGATCTCCATTCTTCGCGGCCTTCGCGAACGTTACGAGCTGCACCACAACGTGCGCATCCAGGACGCCGCCCTCGTCGCCGCCGCCCAGCTCTCGCAGCGCTACATCTCTGACCGCTTCCTGCCGGACAAAGCCATCGATCTCATGGACGAAGCCGCTGCCAAGCTCCGCACTGAGATGGAGTCCATGCCCGAGGAACTGGAGAACTTCGAACGAAGACTGATGCAGCTCGAAATCGAACGCGAGGCGTTGAAGAAGGAAAAAGATCAGCCATCACGCGAACGCCTGAAGGTTCTCGAAAAAGAGCTGGCCAATCTCAGAAGCCAGCGGGATACGCTCAAAGCGCAGTGGGACAGCGAAAAATCCGCCCTTGGCAACATCCAGAAACTCCGCGAAGCCCTCGAAGTCGCCCGCAATGAGATGGAAAAAGCGCAGCGCGCGGGCGATCTCTCACGCGTGGCTGAGTTCCAATACGGCAAGATTCCTCAATTCGAGAGACAACTCAAGGATCTGGAAACCAAAACCAACCTCGCGGAAGGAGGGGCCCGGCTCCTTCAAGAAGAAGTCACCGCCGAGGAAATCGCCGAAGTCGTGGCCCGATGGACCGGCATCCCCGTCTCACGCCTCATCGAGGGTGAGAAAGAAAAGCTGCTGCGTCTCGACCAGATTCTTCACAAGCGAGTCGTCGGCCAGGATGAAGCGGTGCAGGCCGCTGCGGATGCCATCATCCGGGCGCGCTCCGGCCTCAAAGACCCAAAGCGGCCCATCGGCTCCTTCATTTTCCTCGGACCCACCGGTGTGGGCAAGACCGAGCTCGCCCGCGCGCTGGCCGAATCCATGTTCGACAGCGAGGACAACATCGTCCGCATTGACATGAGCGAATTCATGGAGAAACACTCCGTGTCACGACTCATCGGTGCCCCTCCGGGCTACGTCGGCTACGAGGAGGGCGGCCAGCTCACCGAGGCAGTTCGACGCAAGCCCTATTGCGTGATCCTTTTCGATGAGATCGAAAAAGCCCACCACGACGTCTTCAACATCATGCTGCAGCTCCTTGATGATGGCCGGCTCACCGATAGCCAGGGCCGCACTGTGGACTTCAAAAATACGATCCTGATCATGACTTCGAACATTGGCAGCCCGCATCTCATCGAAAATGCGAATGAGAAAGGCGAGATTGTCGAGCCAGTCAGAAAAGCGGTCATGGCCGAGCTGCGCACGCACTTCCGGCCAGAATTCCTCAACCGCGTGGATGAGATCGTCCTCTTCAAACCGCTCACGCTTGCAGAAATCAAGGTCATCGTGGAGCTGCAGCTCACATTGTTGCGGGCCCGCCTCGCCGATCGTCGAATCGAACTGGATCTCTCGGACGCAGCAAAGGAATTTGTCGCCCGTGAAGGATACGATCCAGTCTACGGCGCGCGTCCGCTGAAGCGGTTCCTCCAACGCCAGATCGAGACCGCGCTTTCCAGAAAGATTCTCCAAGGTGAAGTGACTGACAGCAGCCATGTAAAAGTGGACCTGAGAGCTGGCCAGCTCACTTTCACCTCCAAACCGATCAAAAAGAGCTGAACCTCTTGTTGAGCCTATGCGAAATCGAAAGGCTCAGAACTCCTGACAGCGCGTCTTGGATTCAGGGCCGCAAGACATTTTTCAGTCGCGTCAACGGCGGGCTAACATTCATGAAAAACGAAGGCCGCCGGGGATCCGGTGATCACGTCGACCAGCCCTCCATATTCACCAATAGCACCCAGCTCACCCGAAACCACCGTGCGCCTCTCAGATTTTTCCAGATCTTCTCGTCATCGTCATCGTCATCGTAATCCTACTCGTAATCCCATGAACCGCCGATTCGACCACGAAAAGCTGGAGGTTTGCCAAGTCTCTTTGGCTTTCATCACATGGCTTGAGCCGATCCTGCAGAAATTGCCCAAGTCCCTCTCTGTGACCGACCCATTGGATCGGGCCAGTACCTCCATCCCTCTGACCATTGCCGAAGGCAACGGAAAATTCACTGGAGCGGATCGTTGCCGATAGTTTGACAATGCCCGTAGCTCCGCTTTGGAAAGTGCCGAAGCCCTGGATGTGCTCGTGGCCAAAGGCCGATGTTCTGGGGAGGAAGTTCTGTCAGGAAAAGACCGCCTCTGGAGCGTCGTTTCGATGCTAGTCGCCTTGATAAAGGCAAACTCCGATTACCGGTTGCACGACGGAAACCCGGGATAGGATTACGATTACGATTACGATTACGAGAAGATCTGGAAAAATCTGAGATGCGCGCGCCAGCTCCTCTCCTGAGCTCTGATATTTGGGTTGAATTGCCCCGGTTGACCACTACTTTTGTGGGATGATTTTGACCGAGCGCGAATCCTTTTCCAGACGGCATATTGGTCCCAGACCCGTCGAAATCCAGGGCATGGCCCAGACGTGCGGATTCCCTTCCCTTGACGCACTCATCGACGCCGCAATGCCGCCGGGAATCCGTTCGAAGAATCCGCTCCAAATCCCGAACGCAATCTCCGAGTTTGAAGCGCTGAAAGCCCTCCGCTTGATGGCTGCCAAGAACCAGGTTTTCCGCTCTTTCATCGGCATGGGTTACAACAACACGATCACACCGCCGGTCATCCAGCGGAATATGTTAGAAAATCCGGGCTGGTACACACAGTACACCCCTTATCAAGCCGAGATCTCACAAGGCCGCCTCGAGGGCCTGTTAAATTTCCAAACCCTGATCAGAGATTTGACATCCCTGGACATCGCCAACGCGTCGTTGCTGGACGAGGCCACCGCGTGCGCCGAAGCCATGCACCTCTGCGCCAGTCTGAAGGAGGCCGCGGACCGTAGCGTGTTCCTCGTGGATCATCGCTGTCATCCTCAGAACATAGACGTCCTCAGAACACGGGCCACGCCCCTGGGCATCAGCCTCATCATCGGCGACCCCGCCACTCTCGAAATCACCCGCAACACCTTCGGGATCCTCGTGCAGTACCCCGGAACGGACGGCGTTGTCCGTGATTTCGCCGCACTCGCGGAACGCGCTCACCAGGGCGGAGCGCTCCTCGTTGTCGCAGCCGATCTACTTTCGCTCACTTTGTTGAAGCCTCCGGGAGAATTCGGAGCCGACATCGCAGTGGGCAGCGCCCAGCGATTCGGCGTCCCGCTCGGGTATGGCGGACCCCACGCCGCGTTCTTCGCCACACGCGACGCCTTTAAACGCTCCATGCCAGGGAGACTCGTGGGCGTTTCCAGGGATGCTCGAGGTAAACCCGCCCTGCGCCTGTCTCTTCAAACTCGCGAACAACATATCCGGCGAGAAAAGGCCACCAGCAACATTTGCACCGCGCAAGCCCTCCTGGCCAACATGGCCATGGCTTACGCCGCCTATCATGGACCCGTCGGACTGACCACCATCGCCACACGCATCAATCGCCTCACCCACGTTCTCGCTTCCGTCCTTAGAGGCCTCGGGTACGATCTTGGCGAGGCTCCGTTTTTTGATACCCTTTCCATTTGTCTCTCGAAGTTGGGGGCTCCAGAACTCGCCCGAATCGCTTCCAGCCACCGGATCAACTTGTGTGTCGTGAACGATTCTACCGTGCGCGTTTCGTTGGATGAAACGACCACCCTCGAAGATGTCCGTGAGCTCGCTCAGATTTTCAATGCCGACCGAATCCCACCACGAGCGATTTGGGAGAATGCGGTCCGATCCGCTCAGGACGAGGCCGCTTGCGCCTTTCCAGCCACGTTCCGCCGCTCGTCTCCGTTTCTGACCCAGCCGGTATTCAACCAACATCATAGTGAGACCGAGATGTTGCGGTATCTGCGCAAGCTCGAATCCAAAGATCTCTCGCTCTGCCACAGCATGATCCCGCTGGGATCGTGCACCATGAAACTCAATGCCAGTTGTGAAATGTTCCCTGTCTCCTGGCCCGAGTTCGCCAGTCTCCATCCGTTCGCGCCTCTCGAGCAGACGCGGGGCTACCAGGAAATGTTCTCGAACCTCGAGGACTGGCTCAAAGAGTGCACCGGTTTTTTCGCGATTTCGTTGCAGCCGAACGCCGGATCTCAAGGGGAATACGCCGGTCTGCTGGCCATTCGGCGCTACCACGAATCCAGAGGAAACGCCGGTCGCAGCATCTGCATCATCCCCACCAGCGCCCACGGCACAAACCCCGCCAGCGCCGTCATGTGCGGTTTTCAGGTGGTCCCGGTCGAATGCGACACGGACGGAAACATCGATATTGCGGACCTGCGATCCAAGGCGGCTCTGCACGGTGAGAGGCTCGCCGCGCTGATGATCACTTACCCAAGTACTCACGGAGTGTTTGAAACTTCGATCCGCCAGATTTGTGATCTTATCCACGCCGCCGGAGGCCAAGTTTATATGGATGGGGCGAACATGAATGCCCAAGTCGGGCTCACCAGTCCCGGTGAAATTGGGGCGGACGTCTGCCACCTCAATCTCCACAAAACATTCTGCATCCCCCACGGAGGCGGTGGCCCGGGAATGGGTCCGATTGGGGTCGCATCCCACCTGGCTCCGTTCCTGCCAGGGCATCCTGTGGTCGTATTGCGCGGCTCGGAAAGCACCGGAGCCGTCAGCGCCGCTCCCTGGGGCAGTGCCTCAATTCTCGCAATTTCTTGGGTTTACATCGCTTGCATGGGGCCCCAGGGCCTCACAGATGCCACGAAAGTCGCGATTCTCAACGCTAACTACATCGCCAGAAAGTTGGAGAACCACTTCCCTGTTCTCTACAAAGGGCCCGCTGGCTTAGTCGCGCACGAATGCATCCTGGATCTACGCCGTCTGATTGTTCTCAAAGACGGCCAGCATAGTCTTCATGCCGTCAAGCACGCAACCGCTGAGGACGTCGCCAAACGGCTCATGGACTATGGAATCCACGCCCCCACCCTGAGCTGGCCTGTCGCCGGGACCCTCATGGTCGAACCCACCGAAAGCGAGCCCAAGTGCGAACTGGACCGGTTTTGTGAGGCTATGATTTCAATCCACGCCGAAATCATGGCAATCGAGGCAGGCCGCGCCGATGTCAAAAATAATGTGCTCAAAAATGCACCGCACACCGCCGATCAAATCTCTTCGGATTCCTGGAACCGCCCTTACAGCCGCGATGCCGCTGCGTTCCCCGTGGAGTCACTGCGTGAATTCAAATTTTGGCCCGCCGTGGGCCGCATCGACAACGTCTACGGCGACCGCAACCTGATTTGCAACTGTGTCGGCATGGATTCTCAAGCACCCTAGAACTTTCCGATCTGAGATGCCGAGGTGGGAGTGATGCGGCGGCGCGCGATTTCGCGGGCGTAGGCCGCAGAACCTGTTATGAATCAAACATGCAGCGAATCGCCCCGGACCAAATTTGTGGTTGAAATCCTTGTCACGCATCCCAATCTTGCCACCGTCCTTTCACACGATAAAATATTTCAATCATGGCCATTCTGAACGTCAAACCGGCGCAATCCTGCAAATTTGACATGATCGCCCTTGGGGAAATCATGCTCCGCCTCGACCCCGGCGAAGGCCGTGTCCGAACCGCACGCGAGTTCAAGGCCTGGGAAGGCGGCGGTGAATACAATGTCGCCCGAGGACTCCGGCGTTGCTTCGGACTCCGCACGACGGTCTGCACCGCTTTTGCCGAAAATGAGATCGGACGGCTCATCGAAGACTTCATCCTCCAAGGCGGTGTGGACACATCATTCATCAAATGGCGCGCCTACGACGGCGTGGGCCGCACCGTGCGCAACGGGCTGAACTTTACCGAGCGCGGCTTCGGCATCCGCGGTGCCGTCGGCGTCCCTGACAGAGGCAACACCGCGGCGAGCCAACTCAAACCCGGTGATTTCGACTGGGACGACCTCTTTGGCAAGCAAGGCGTACGCTGGCTCCATACAGGCGGAATTTTCGCCGCCCTGTCAGACACCACCCCGGAGATCGTCATAGAAGCCGTTCAGGCCGCCAAAAAGCACGGCGTGATCGTCTCCTACGACCTGAATTATCGTCCCTCCCTTTGGAAATCGATCGGCGGCCACAAACGCGCCCAAGAAGTGAACCGCCGCATCGCGCCGTTTGTCGATGTCATGATCGGCAACGAGGAGGATTTTACAGCCTGCCTCGGCTTTCACGTGGAAGGAGTGGACGAGAACATCTCCCAAATCGACGTGGGCGCCTTCAAGTCGATGATCGAAAAAGCCGTGCGAGAGTTCCCCAATTTCAAAGTCGTGGCCACCACACTGAGGGCCGTGCGGTCGGCCACCCGCAACGATTGGGGGGCGATTTGTTGGGCGAACGGCCAGTTCTTCGAGGCCACGCATCGCCCGGATCTGGAGATCCTGGACAGAGTGGGAGGTGGGGACAGTTTCGCTTCGGGACTTGTGTACGGGCTGATGACCTTCGATGACGCGCAAAAGGCCCTTGAATATGGGGCGGCGCACGGTGCCCTCGCCATGACGACGCCGGGCGACACCTCCATGGCGACGCTCAAAGAAGTGGAAAGCCTGGTCAAAGGCGGCGGCGCTCGCGTGCAACGATAATCGGATCTCTTCGAAATACTTCTCGCGCGACGGGGCGAGTTTTGTATCGTGAGGGCGTCGTCGGAACTCATTTTACACTCTCAATGGAAGCAAAAGCTGATATCGCACTCATCGGTCTGGCCGTCATGGGCCAGAATCTCATCCTGAACATGAACGACCACGGTTTTACCGTCGTCGCTTACAACAGAACGGTCTCCAAGGTAGATGACTTTCTCGCCAAGGAAGCAAAGGGCACGAACGTGATCGGTGCCCATTCCATCGAGGAAATGGTCGGCCTGCTCAAACGGCCTCGCCGCGTCATGATGCTCGTGAAAGCGGGCACTGCGGTGGACGAGTTCATCGAGCAGCTCATCCCCCATCTGGAACCGGGCGACATCCTGATTGATGGTGGCAACTCCTTGTTCGACGACACCAACCGCCGTGCCAACCGCGTTGAGAGCAAAGGGCTGCTTTACATTGGCACCGGTGTCTCAGGAGGCGAAGAAGGCGCGCGCCGAGGTCCCAGCATCATGCCCGGAGGTTCGCCCGCTGCGTGGCCCCACGTGAAAACCATCTTCCAGGCCGTCTCCGCCAAGGTCGAAGGCGGAGCGCCCTGCTGCGATTGGGTGGGCGAAAACGGGGCCGGGCACTATGTGAAAATGGTTCACAACGGAATCGAATATGGGGATATGCAGCTCATTTGCGAAGCCTACGCCTTGATGAAACAAGGGCTCGGCATGACACCCCAGGAAATGCACGAGGTGTTCGCCGAATGGAACAAGGGCGATCTCGACAGTTATCTGGTCGAAATCACCCGTGACATTCTCGGGTTCAAGGACAGCGATGGACTGCCCCTGGTTGAGAAAATCCTCGATACGGCGGGCCAAAAAGGAACTGGAAAGTGGACGGTCATCAACTCCGCTGAACTCGGTGTCCCAATCACTCTGATGGCCGAAGCCGTTTACGGCCGGTGCGTCTCCGCGATGAAGGACGAACGTGTGGCCGCCTCGCGCAAGCTGAAAGGCCCTAGGCCGGCGATCAGCGCCGACCGCGCCACGTTCGTCGAGCAGATCCGCCAGGCGCTTTTTGCCTCTAAAATCGTTTCCTACGCCCAGGGCTACATGCTCATGAAGGCCGCAGCCAAGGAATATAATTGGAACCTCAACTACGGAGGTATCGCTCTCATGTGGCGGGGCGGCTGCATCATCCGCAGCCGGTTCCTGAGCAAAATCAAAGAGGCCTTCGAGAAAAAGCCCAAGCTGACAAATCTGTTGCTGGACGATTATTTCCGCACAGAAATTAAGAAATGCCAGAAAGCATGGCGGAACGTGGTGGCCACTGCTGTCAAGAAGGGCATCCCCGTCCCCGCATTCAGCACGGCCCTCTCCTTTTTTGATAGCTACCGAAGTCCCGTTCTGCCGGCAAATCTCCTCCAGGCCCAGCGCGATTATTTCGGAGCCCACACTTACGAGCGCGTCGACCAGCCTCGCGGCCAGTTTTTTCACACTAACTGGACGGGCCGGGGCGGGGATGTATCCTCCAGTACCTACACCGTTTAGCCCCCTCCTCAAACCCAGGCTACACACTGCAATCGCCCCTCGCAAAATCTGACTCTTTAGAACCCATGGACCCTGCGCAACACCTCCACGATTTCAGGCCCGCCAAAGAATTTTTTGTCGGCATCGACTCCGATGGATGCGTGTTCGATTCGATGGAGATCAAACATAAGGAGTGTTTTACGCCGATGTTTGTCAAACATTTCGGTCTTCAGGCTGTGAGCAAATACGCGAGGGAGACATGGGAGTTCGTCAACCTCTACTCAAAGACCAGGGGAGCAAACCGGTTTCCTGCACTCTCGCGATCTCTCAACCTCCTCCGTGACCGTTCCGAGGTCAAGACGCGCAAAGTCTCAGTCCCAGGTTCCCATGCTGTGGACGAATGGATGGCGCGCGAAACCAAACTAGGGAATGCCGCCCTCGCCGCGGAAGTGCAGCGCGGCAACCAAGGACTCGAGCCCATCGAACGTTGGTCGAAAGCGGTCAACCACATGATCGAAGATGTGGTATCCGGGGTGCCTCCGTTCCCACTCGTCAGGGAAAGCCTCGGAAAGTTGAATGGTCTCGCCGACGCCATGGTGATTTCCCAAACACCCACGGATGCTCTGGAAAGAGAATGGGCTGAGCACGGCATCGCGGACCAGGTCCGGTTGATCGCCGGCCAGGAAATGGGGACCAAAACCGAGCACCTCCGCTTCGCGGCGTCCCAGAAATACGCACCCTCAAAAATCCTCATGGTAGGCGACGCGCCTGGGGATCAAAAGGCCGCGCAATCCAATAAGGCGCTCTTTTATCCGATCATCCCGGGCCAAGAAGAACGCTCCTGGGAACGGTTTTTCAACGAAGCGTTGGATCGCTTTTTTAACGGAGCGTACGCAGGAGACTACGAGCTGTCTCTCATCAGGGAATTCGATGCCTCCCTGCCTGAACACCCTCCATGGTCGAGGTCCTTCCCATGAACAATGCGGTGGGGCGCGGTGTCCCCACCAAGCCGTCGAGGCTTGCGAAGCTCCTGGGCTATGGCGGCTCGGCAAACGCACTTCGCATTCTCCCCAATGCGGGTTCACGGACTCTTCGTTTGTCCCCTGTTGTAGGCCGAATCCACCCATGAGCCCGCCCCCTCTTCAGGTTTTACTTGGCAAACTGCTGAGGCTGTTTCTGGCGGTCATCGCCCTGTACGGGATTGTCTATGTTTCAGCCACTCTTTGGAGGGAACGTAAGGGACCCTGGGTTCTGACCTTCGATGAAACTCCATCGGGAACCCCGCGGCTGACCATCCGTCATGAAAAACTCGGAATTCAGGATATTCAAATATTTGCCGATATGGAAGAGCCAATGCCCGCGGGATTCAAGCCGGTGACGGTGCGATTCAAGTCCCCCGCAGATGAGCCAGGCTTTGGAAAACTCCTTTTCACGGACCTCACTTTCCTTCCTGGGGTGGTCACGCTGGATGTATTTGGACATGAGGTGGAACTCCTCCCGAGAACCCTCGTGATCAATCGCAAAACAATACCATGGTCCGGAGCCAAGGATATCCATCTCAAACCCGATGAACGCCTCCCCGGGGGGCCCATTTCACCTCAAAAACGAAAGCAGTTGGGCCGCGAATTCCCCTAAAACACCCGACGGCTAAGGTGAGACAATCACTATTTTATTTATGCAGCCTTGTCACTTCTTGATCTTGATGGCGGGCTTCGCCATGGGAGCGCTGTCAACTCATGGGCAATCCGCGCAGCCTTCGAAGCCTGCGGAACATTTGGCCGCGACCAGCGCGCCAAGCGCTCTCCTCGCTGTCTCCGGAAAAGTAGAAGTTTCGAAGTTCGGTTCCACCGAATGGTCGCTCGCCACCTTGAACCAAACCCTCAGTGTTGGAGATAAGGTGCGAACAGGAGCAGGGAGCCGCGCCGCCATCCGCCTTCCAAACCTGAGCGTGCTTCGCATGAACGAACGGACGACCGTGGAAATTCAAAAACCCACCACAACCGTCTCTAAAGCCACTCTCAGCATCCAGGTCGGGGCGGCCTATTTTTTCGGTCGAGGCCAGCCGGGTGAAATCAATGTGCGCACTCCGATGGCTACCAGCGCCATTCGCGGAACGGAGTTCAACGTTCAAGTGGACTCGAACGGTGCCACGGTCTTCACAGTGATCGAAGGGGGTATGGATGTGGCCAATGATCTGGGCAGTGTTCCGTTGAAACCGGGGCAGCAAGCTTCAGTCGTCCACGGTGCAGCGCCACAGGTCAGCCCCTTTCTCCAATTGAACAATATCATCCAATGGTCCTTGTACTATCCCGGGGTGATTGACACTTCCGAGCTGGAGTTCAACCCGGAAGAAACCACGCTGCTCTCAGCCTCCTTGACGGCTTACCGCGAAGGAGATCTCGCGGGCGCGCTGGCAAGGTTGCCCTCGCTGGTGGGCCGCTCAGATTCCAGCGGCATCTACGAAGCGGCGTTGCTACTTTCGGTGGGTCAGGTCGGGCAGGCCCAGTCCAGGCTGGGCGATGTAAAATTAAAAACCGCCAGGAGCCACGAGCTGATCGATGCTCTCACAACTCTGATCGCGACGGTCAAAAATCAGGCGGTTCCGAACACGAACGAGTCAGCCTCCGTCAGCGCCTCGCCTTCGCTCCTCATGGCGCGTTCTTATTGGCTCCAGTCGCGCTTCAAACTCGAGCAGGCGTTCACCCTGGCGATGGAAGCCACGAAAATCTCGCCGAATTTCGGATTTGCCTGGGAACGATTGGCCGAGCTGCATTTCAGTTTTGGACGCGTGGACGAGGCCCGGCAGGCAATGGAGAAAGCGCTCGAACTCTCGCCAAAAAACGCGCAAGCCCTGGCTTTGCGGGGCTTTCTTCTGAGCGCCGAGAACAGGATCGTGCGTGCTCAGGAGGCCTTTGAGCAGGCCATCGCGCTGGATCCCAACCTCGGCAACGCATGACTTGGGCTCGGCCCTCTGCCGCATCCGCCGAGGAGACGTCAGGGCCGGCCTCGAGGACCTTCAGACGGCTGCCGCGCTGGAACCTAATCGCGCGATGTTGCGCAGCTATCTTGGCAAAGCGTTCGGCGCTGCCCACGATTCGGATCATGCCCTCAACGAACTGCGTCGAGCCCTCGCACTCGATCCGTCGGATCCCACCGCCTGGCTTTACTCCGCGCTCCTGAAATATGACCAGCACCGGATCAATCCGGCAGTGGAAGATCTCGAATATTCCCTGACTTTGAACGACAATCGACGCCTCTTTCGCTCGCGGTTCCTGCTGGATCAAGACAAAGCCGTTGGCAGCGTTAATCTGGCAAATTTCTATCTCGCGGCGGGGTTGACCGATGTCAGTGTCCACGAGGCCTCCCGTGCGGTGACTTACGACTACGCGAACCCATCCGCGCACCGTTTCCTGGCCGACAGCTTCAATGCTCTGCGCGACCCGGCCCGATTCAACCTGCGCCACGAGACGGTGTGGTTTAACGAGACCCTGCTATCCGATCTCCTTTCGCCCGTCGGTGCCGGTTCCCTCTCGCAGCATGTTTCACAATATGAGTACTCTAAGCTTTTCGAACGGGACCGCCTTGGATTCAACACTTCAACCACCGCCCGGAGCGACGGTCAGTACCAGGAATTTGCCTCCCAATTCGGTACCTTCGGAAACTCCAGCTATTCACTGGACTTAGAATATCAATTCAACAAAGGGGTGCGTCTCAACAACAAACTGTCTCGCATCGAGTGGTATTCCAAGATCAAGCAACAACCGACCGAGAAGGACTCGCTCTTCCTGCTCACGAAGTATTAGGATTATCACTCGGGGGATAATTTCCAGTACTACGATCCCAAGAATGCACGCCCTCACTTCTCTTATGATGAATTTCAGTCCCCGTATGTGGTCGGGGCCTATCGTAGGGAATGGTCGCCGGGGATCCACACCTTGATGCTGACAGGCGGCTTCAACAATGAGCAAAAGTTTGGAGATACCGCAGTCCCCATCCCGGTCGTGCTGGCCCGCAGTGCCGCGGGAGACGTCACCCGGCTGAGCAATCCCGCGTTTGACGTGGATTACGGCAGCGACTTTTCGTTTTACCACGCTGAACTCAACCAAATAGTGCAATCCGTTCGGAGCACGCTGGTCGGTGGCGTTCGTTACCAGGTTGGAGAGTTTGAAACCCGCAACCGGCTGGACCTCGTCCCCGGCAGCTCTTTCGGATTGCTGTTCCCGACACCCGCAGCAAACTCTTCTTTCATTGATCAGTTCGAGAGGGTGTCCGGTTACGTTTATTTCACTCGGGCGTTCTGGGATCAACTCTATCTAACCGGCGGCGTTTCATACGATCGGATGCGTTATCCGGCGAATCACCGCATGCCTCCCATCGCGGGTGCCGAGTCGGAAGAGGACCAAGTGAGTCCAAAGGCCTCGTTGGTCTGGATTCCGAGTGACAGACTCAGCGTGCGTGCGATGTATAGCCGTTTCCTAGGTGGGGTCAGGTTCGATCAGAGTTACGGGCTCGAGCCCACGCAACTCGCCGGTTTCGGCCAACCCTACCGTACGATCATCTTCGAATCCATAGTGGGCTCCGTTTCCGAACCGAAGTACGAAGTGGCCGGGGCGGGTGTTGACCTGAAGTTCAAGACCCATACCTACGCCGGAATACAAACAGAACTTTTGCGCTCCGAGGTGAACAGCCCGGTCGGCGCGTTTAGTTTCCCTTTACCGATAAGTTCTTCCACGCTGGCGAGGAGTCTCGATTACCAAGAGCGCGTGGCCAGCCTCTACGTTCAGCAGTTGCTCGGGGATGAGTGGTCGGCGGGGGCTTCCTACACGTTGCGCGATTCCGACCTGCACACGTTCTATCCCGAAATCCCCGTGACGGTGGCCGCGAAGGCGGACAAGACGGAGCGCGCCACCATGCATCAGATCAACGCGAACGTTCTGTTCAATCACCACTCGGGCTTCTTTTCCCGCCTGGATTCGAGCTGGACCCTGCAAAGCAACCGCAGTTACAGCCCGGACATCCCCGGCGACACCGTTCATCAGTTGGATTTCTCCGTCGGCTACCGTTTCCCTCGCCAGATCGGCTCCATTTTGCTGACCGTGGGAAATCTTACGGACCAGGATTACAAGCTCAACCCGTTGAACATTTACACAGAGATGCCTCGCGAGCGTGTGTTTTCGGCAAGGCTGCGGTTGCATTTTTAAGCATGAACCTTTATCCGACAGTACATTTAACCGCAAAGAATACAAAGAACATCGAGCAACACAGCCCCAACCAAATTGAACTGCGGAGGGGGACTGAAATGGAACCGAATTCTATATCGGAAGATGAAACGTCCGTCGGATTTTAATTCGGTTTTCTTTCGGTTCTATTCTGCGGTTAAAATCTCAAACATCTTTGACTGGTATTCGTGCATCCCCGCGGCTCCGTGGTTCAACTTGAATTGCTTTTCGGATGAAACAAACCAACGATCGATCGGTACAGAGGGTTTTCGTGGCCATTGGCATTGCCGCCGCGATTTTCGGCGGTGTGATGCTGTTCTCAAGGTTGCTGTTTTCAAAGAAGCCCAGCGAGACCCATGCCATCACGACCACAACCGCCCCCCCTTCGGTTGAGCGTCCAGAGCGGTCTTCGGAACGAGACCGCGTGGCGCGAGCTGAACTCACGCTTCGGGGTGCCGCCGCGAAGCTGAATTCCGCGCAATCCACCAAGAACGCCAGCGATTTGCTTCGCGAACTTCGTGCCACGCTTGGCAGTCTGAGTGCCGATGCCGCCTCTCAACTCGTGCAGCAGTTTTTGGCGGCGGGAACCGATGCCCGCACTTATCTTCCGTTCGCGTTGGGTTCGGGGGGGGGCTTTGCAGGACGCGCCTTCTCTTCGGGTCTTTCTTCTGGATTATCTCGAACAGGTCGATCCCGCCGCCGCAGCCCGTGTGGGTTTGGAAGTGCTCAAACGGATGGACTCGTCTGACGAATGGGCACTGGCGCTGCGGAGCGTCGCCAAGTTCGACCCGTCAGCGCAGAGTCGCGCCCTCCTGGAAGAAAAAATGCGGCAGATATTTTCGCACGAACCCTGGCAGCAGAATCCGAGCTCGAGCTATCTCGAATCCTTCGATGTCGCCGTCCATTTAGGCGGCAGCGATTTGCTCCCGGACCTCACAAGAATGCTGCGAATGACCAATAATCAGGCGGTCGCTCACGCCGCCTTTCTGGCAACCGACCGGCTGGTCCAGCGGGATCCGACTCCGGTGCTGGCCGCCTTGCTCACAGAGCCGGGAATGATGGAAGGCAGAGAAGCGACGCGGGCCAATTACTTTGCGCGAGCCGACGTGTCGAACACCGATCAGCGCCGATTGGTGCAAAACTACCTCCTGAACCCCAGGACGACCGAGTCCGAGCTGGACACATTCGCGGATTCGTTCCCGAACGAGAACTCGATGCTAAGCAACAACCTCCTGACGAAAAGCGCGACACGCAGCGGATCCCAAATTCAAGCCCGGGATACCCAAACGTTGCGGATCATCAATGCCTGGCTGCAAGATCCTCGTTTCAAAGGCGTCATTCCGCAGCTCAACACCATCCGCTCGCGCCTGGAATCTTTCCTGGCCAAACCCGCGCCGTAGTGGCGATGACGGTTCATGGAAATGGAGAACCCCGCACAAAGGGACGCGAATTCATCGGTAACACCCGTGGATTACGATTAGGATTACGATTAGGAAAAATGGAGGAATTGGGGTTGCGCGTCCAGATCACGATTTCAAGGGATTTTACTGAGGTCCGAAGTGAAGAGAAGAGTGGTCAATGCAAGACAAAGACAAGTCCATCGCCCTTCCAGGGCCAGTGGCAATGGGGTTGGAATCCGGGGGCGGCACTCGCGAACTTATCTGCCCCCGGCTAAGTTTCTGTATCCCATTCGGGGTTCTCTAATCCCAGAAACCTGGAGGTTCCATCGAAAACGGCGAACAACCAGTGGTTCCCGCGCGTGATGCAGTAGGGCTTAATCGAGGGACTCTCGTCTCTCAGGTTGGCTAGTGAATGTGCGGGGCGGGATCCTTACTTTTTCGCTGCCTCAGCCGGCAGGTTCTTGCACGACTGCCACGCGAGGAACCGCCACTTGCCCTTTTCCTCGCGCCACACGGCCAGATAGTTGAGATCGTTCTGGTGCTTGCTGCTCGCGTTGCGCGACTCGACGAGCACACGTCCGAGCATCAGCACGATTCCGGGACCCGCAGGCCGAAACTCGCGCGTCTGATAGTCGTATTTTTCGTAGATCGTGCTGCGCGTGACAAGCGATTCCAAGTAGGACGCGTGGGTGTCGATCTTGCCGTTCGAATGCGCGTAGTGGAGATCAACCGAGTAGATCGCGTCGAGGCGCGCGCGATCACCGGACTTGGTGGCCGCGACTCGTTCGTCGTCGGCGGCGCGAACCAAGGAGATGAGCTTTTCGTTCGCACCGCGGGCAGCGATGGTGAAGAAAGCGAGCAGCGGCAGGATGCGGAGCAGCGTTGTTTTCATGGGACAATTTATCTAGTTTGCCTGGATCGCTTCGGGGGTGCGTTGCCACTCAACGTTCATTTCTCCGCGATGCAGTAAAGGTACTCGTGCCCGCGCAGGAAGAGTTCTCTTCCCACGGCGGCAGGTGAGGCGTCGAACTTCTCGTCGAGCTTGTTTGTGGCGAGCACGTCGAACGTGCCGGCATTCTTCAACACGACGCTCGTGCCGTTGCGGCCCGCGAGATAAACCCTCCCGCTTGCGCCGATGGGCGAGGCATAGAATCCGGACGGGCCTTCCAGCCGTTGCTCGCTAATGAGCGGCTTGCCGGTCTTTGCTTCGAAGCTGGAGAGAATGGGGTTGTTGCCCGAGAAGAAATAAAGATTCTCGCCATAAAGCAGCGGCGAGGGCACGTAGGGCGTGCTCTTGCCATGCCGCCATGCTATGGCGTCTGTATCGGTAAGGTCGCCAGTTTTGCCGAGCTTGATGGCGAGGAGCGAATTGCCGCGAAAACCGCTGATGGCATAGACCATCCCGAAGTCGCTCACCGGGGAGGGAATGACATTCGCGGTCATGCCGCCGCATTCCCAGAGTTGCTTGCCGGTCGCGAGATCGTAGCTGCGGATGCGCTGGCTGGCGCAGATGACGACCTGCGGTTGACCCTCGTGCTGGACGATCAGCGGCGTGGTCCAAGTGGTCTTCTCATCGCGCGGATTCCGCCACAGTTCCTTGCCGGTCGTCTTGTCAAAAGCGGCGATGAAGTCCTCTCCTTCGTGGTCCCAGTTCACCACGAGGGTGTTGCCGTGGAGCGCGGGTGAGTTGCCTTCGCCAAATCCAGCCGCGCTCCGAATTTTACCGAGATCTTTCTCCCATTTCAATTCGCCCTTCAGGTTGTAGCAATGCAGCCCGCGCGAGCCGAACCAAGAGTAGATGTGCTGCCCGTCCGTCACCGGTGAGTGCGACGCGTATCCGTGATCACGATGATGCCCCTCGTGCGGCACCTCTTCGCGAACGGTTTTCTGCCAGTGCGTTTTGCCGGTCGCGCGGTCGATGGATAACAGCGCGAACTGCTGTACCTCCGTCGGCTTCTCGGCGCGGCCGCCGAAGCCACCACCGCCACCGCCACGGCGACGCTGCCCATCACCCGGAGGTGATGCCGGCGGGGTCTGGGTCTGGCCAAAAAAGTTGGGGGCTGATAGGGCACCGGACTTCTTCTCCTCGGCGGGTTGGTCTTTCTTGCCGGTGGCGATGGCGGTCTGGATGAATATTTGGTCTCCCCAGATTATCGGCGTGCCGGCGCCACTGCCCGGGATCTTCACCTTCCACCTCACGTTTTCGGTCTCGCTCCATATGATGGGCGGGTTGGCTTGAGGAGCGACACCATTGGCCAGAGGGCCGCGCCACTGCGGCCAATTCGCCACAGCGTCGCGCGATGCTCCAAACGCGGAACATGCGAAAGCGGAAGCAATCCCGGCGATCAAGCTGAATTTCCTGAGCCAACGCGGGACGCCTGAGACATCATGTCGCCATTCCGGGCGGAGAGGGGGGGAGGATGGAGTATCCATGGTTTTATCGATGCTTTGAGTTCTGAATGACGTGGGATGTGACAGCCGCGGCGGCGGTGTGGTTACACGCAATCTCCGATTTAACCTATCACACGGCGGTAAAGATCTTCGTAGCGCGGCACGATGGCCTCAGCGGAAAACCGCTCGCGCGCTCGGTGCTGTGCCGCGCGGCCTAGCGCCTCCCTCTTTGACGTGTCATGAACCAAGCCTTCAACGGCGCGGGCAAACGCGTCGGCATCGCCAAAAGGCACGAGCAGTCCGCTCACGCCCTCTTCGATGACTTCTGGAATTCCGCCCACCCGCATGGCGACACTGGGGCAAGCGAAACACATCGCTTCCAGAATGCTCAGGCAAAAACTTTCTGTTTCCGATGTGAACAATCCTAGGTCAGCGGCTTGAAGATAGTCTTCGATGTCGCTGACCTTCTCGCGCACGATCACCCTTTCCTCGAGGCCCAGGCGGCGCACTTGATCGACGAATGGCGCGAAGCTGCCACCGGCGAGGATCACGAGCTTGAACGAGTCGGCGGGGCGGATGCGCGCGGCTGCTTCGAGCAACAGATCAATCCGCTTCAGGGGACGAAGGTTGGAGGAATGAAGCAAGAGCGCCTCGCGGTCGTTCAATCCCAGTTCGCGGCGCACTGCCTCACGCGAACGTTGCGGGGGGTGGGGATGAAAGAAATTGTGGATCACCTCAATCGGCCCTCTGAAGTCCAGCAACCGATGGCTCTCCTGTTGAAGAAAAGAGGACACCGCAGTGACCGCATCGGAGCAGTGGAGTGCGTGCCGAATGGCCGGGCCGTAGCCCGCATCACGTCCGAGCAGCGTGGTATCCGTGCCGTGCAAAGTGGTGACGACACGCGGTTGTTGCGCTGCTGGGAGCATCGAGCGGGCGAGGATCGCGGCCGTGGCGTGAGGCACGGCGTAGTGGACGTGCAGCACGTCCAGTTGGTGGTCGCGGCTGACTTCCGCCATTTTTACCGAGAGCGGCAGCGTGTAATCGGGATATTTGAACAGGTCATAGTCGTTGATCACCACGGTATGGAAATGCAGTCGCGCCGCGTTCAGCGGCAAACGGAACGGTCGTTCATAGCTGATGAAATGCACTTCATGCCCACGGCCCGCCAGCTCTTCGCCGAGGGCGGAGGCAAGAACCCCGCTCCCGCCCACGGTCGGGTAGCAGGTGATGCCTATCTTGAGTGGGCGCTGAGTGATCAAGTCAGAAGCGGCGCGCACTCCGGCCGAGCTGCGCCAGCGAGTCGAGCACGGGCGGATCGTTCGGGAACAAGGCGATGGCGTGTCCGATGCCGGCTCGCTGTCCAGCCAGTCGCGCTCGAGTGAGTTGCAAATCGACGTAATTTCGGGCGGTAGTCTGGGACGCGTGCGCCTCCATCGCGGCGGTCCAGGCCGCGACCACTTCCGGCGCGGATATGTCCAGGAGCAGGGGCGTGATGTCGGACGGCTCGGATTCGGGCGTCAAAGCGTAGAAAAGGAGTTGTGCGATGCTGTGCGGGGGCAGCCCGAGCAACTCCTCCACACCGCCGTAACGGGCCAGTCGGGAGGCATCCCGGACTAGCCGTCCGAGCCGCGCATGATCCGGGTGTTGGTTCTCCACAAGGCTCGGCGCGAGGACGATGCCTGGACGCACCCGACGGATGAGGCCCGCCAATTTGATTGCGTGGGCGGCCCGGATTTCAAGATGAGCATCCCCGTCGAGTTCAATCCATTCCAGGGTGGCACCCAGCAACGAGGCGGCATTCACCGCCTCCACACGGCGTTCCTCTGGAGTGCCACTGGTCGCCGATTCGCCGCGCGAGCACACGATGAAATGGACCGGGCGCCCGAGACGAGTTTCTTTCGCGACGACGCCACCACAGGCGAATTCGATGTCGTCGGGATGCGCGCCGAACGCGAGCAGTGGCGCGAGGTCAGTTTGGGTGTTGTGTGTAGGCTTCATCGGGACGATCTATCGTGTCGCGGCAGACAAAAACGGTCTCGGGCGCTTCCTCCTGGCGCAGGTAGGCTTGTTCCCCGGCACCAGCAATGTAGTGGGTGCAATGCAGGACCGATTGCATCCAGCGAAGACGTGTGTCGCGGGTCGGGGTGATCTGTTCCTTGGTGAAAATTGTGGCGGGCAAAGTCACGAAAGAGTCGCCACCCTCGTGAAGCCGCAGGGTGCCGGCCTCATGCCGGGCGCGAACGATCTCACCTTCGTAAAGCACGTCCACGAAAAACTCCGACACAGCGCAGGCGGCACGGCGCAAGGTTGGATCGCCGGAGCGAGCGATGCGAATTCCATCCAGCAGCCCCATGCGGCGATACATCTCCAGACAGAAATCAGCCACGGTGCCTGCAACGGTGTTCTGAAAGAGTTCTATCAAGCGGTCCTCCACGTAGTTGGGCAGTTGCAGCGCCGTCCGGATCGGCCAGTCCGCTATGATCCGTTTCAGGAACAGCGGAGAGAACTTGCGCTGCAGCTTGTTTTCCACGGCGAAATTGAGCTGCGCCACTTCATTCGTTTTTCGGTGCCGCAGGCTCGTTCGCGTTTCGCGCGGATCGTGATCGCTGTCGTGGTAGAAGAAAACGATCTCGCCGCCCAGCTCGCGTTGGAGCCGCCGGGCGGTTTGGATTTTTGCAAACAAATAGCGGCGCGGAAAAAATCCGCAAGGTTGCTGACCAAAGCCGATGAGAGGCGCGGAGTTCATTGAACCCCTTCCGTGTTCGGCCTTGGCCCTTTCGTCCCGATCACCGCCTGCAGCAAAAGACTGAATATCACACAGGCCGCGCAGCCGATTGGATTGAGCCAGAGATAGCCGATTTCATGGGTTGGGTAAGCCTTGCCGACAAAAAAGAGCCCCAGAACCAGAGCTTGGGCCGCCACTGCAGCCCAGAAAACCGCTGAGCCGCCCACCCTCTTCAGGAAGAACGCCACCACGAAGACACCCAGCAGCGCCGGATAAAAAATAGAGGCCACGATATTCAGCGCCTCGATCAAGTTCTCCGCGAAGCTGACGAAGAGCGCGAAACCGATGGCGAAGAATCCCCACAGAGCCGTGAAGCATTTCGCATTGCGGACATTGCGCGCCTCGTCATGCGCCGCGAGCGGCCGGAAGTGCCGCCACAGATCGATCGTGCTCGTGGTTCCCAAGGCGTTCAATTCGCCGGCCTTGGAGGAAAGTGCGGACGCAAACATCACGGCGATCAAAAGCCCGATCACCCCATGCGGCAGTTGGGTCAGGATGAACGTGATAAAAACATAGTCCGAATCCTTGACCTTCGCCTTTGGATCAGCAGATCGCAACGCGTCGCGCGCCTGCTGCCGGACCGCCTCCGAAGCCTTTTGCGCCTCCAACATGACCTTTCGCGCGGCGATTTCCGCGGTAGATTCGCCGCGACCGCGCGCGGCCACCCAGACACGGATCTTGTCCAGTTTGTCAGCGTGCAAGGTGGCGTGCTTCTCCTCAATCGCGCGAAAGGTCGCGGCCTGAGGGCCTTGCGCGTGGCGTTGCCACTCTGTCCGGTTGAAAAACACCGGCGTGTTCGGTTGAAACTGATAAAAGACAAACAGCAGGGCACCGAGCATCACGATGCAGAATTGCATGGGAATCTTGAACAACGCATTGAACATCAGCCCCAACCGGCCTTCGCGCAGAGCGGCGCCGCCGATGTAGCGTTGCACCTGGGACTGATCTGTGCCGAAATAGGAGAGAGACAAGAACAGCCCGCCCAGCAGTCCGCTCAAGAACGTATAGCGCCGCTTGAAATCCGGGGTGAAGTCCACTGCCTGCAGCTTGCCCATCGCGCCGGCGATAGGCAGGGCGTCGCCCGGAAGTTTCGACAGCAGCACGAGGAACGCCGTGAGCATGCCGCCAAAAATCACCGCCATCTGCCATCGCTGCGTCAGGTTCACCGCCGCGCTGCCGCCCGTGACGGTGTAGACAATCACCAGCAGGCCGGTGAAAATGATCGTCAGGTCGAGCCGCCAGCCAAGCACCGTCGAGAGGATGATGGCCGGCGCATAAATTGTGATACCCGCTTGCAAGCCGCGTTGCAGGAGGAAGAGAGCCGCGCCGAGAAGCCGTGTTTTCGCGTCAAAACGCTGCCCCAGATATTCGTAGGCCGTGTACACCCCGAGCTTGCGATAAATTGGCAGGAACGCGGCGCACACAATGATCAACGCGAGCGGCAACCCGAAATAGTTTTGGATGAACGCGATCCCGTTCTCGTAGGCCTGGCCGGGCAGCGAGAGATAGGTGATCGTGCTCGCCTGCGTGGCCATGACCGACAGGCCGATGGTCACCCATCCGGTGTTGTGGTTGCCCTTGAGGTAGGTGTTGAGATTGTCGGTGTGCCGGGTCCGCCATGTTCCATACGCGGCGATGCCGAGCATGGTGCCCAGCAACACAACCCAATCCGTGGGGTTCATGCGAACACCCGCGAGAAAATTGCGAGCAGGACCACTACGAGCACGAAGAATCCGAACACGAAGAGGTAAACGCCGCGCCAAGTGCGGAAGCCGGGCACGCCGGGCGACTCATCGCCGGTCGAATGATCGGGCGGAGAAGGCTTCATTTTCCGAGAGAAACCAGATTGGCAAACAGCCGATAAGCCCCGGGAACGCCCGCCGGCAATTGCCGGAAAAACGCGAGGCCAGTGTAAACGTAGTAGCCTTTGCCGTGTCGCGAAATAAGCACGCTGCTCCGGAGCGGCTCCTCGCCGGGATCGTTCATCGCGAGCACCGCCGTGTAGTGTTCGGAGTCCCAGGCGCTCGGGAAATACGCGCCGCGCTCCTGCACCCAGCCCGTGAAATCCGCCGGGCCAAGTCGATTCGGTTTCGTCAGAGCGGCATGCTCCGGCGCAAGAAAGGACACGGGCGAGATCTCGTCCGTCACCCGCAGTTGAGGCGCGTTTCCGGCGATGGATAGAGGATAGGGTCCAAGCTGAGTGGCTTTGAGTCCGGTGGGTCGATTGTATTGGGCGACGACGGTGCCGCCGTTTTCGACAAAGGAAAACAGCCCGGCGAGGTTGGTCGCGAGGTCCATTCGCTCGTTGAACGCGCGCACACCGATGACGACCGCGTCGAGACCGCTGAGTTTGGCCGGCGTCAGGTCGGCACCCGAGAGCGTGGTCACCGTGTAGCCCAGTTGGGCAAGGCTCTCCACGGTGTCATCGCCCGCACCGGGGATGTAACCGATCGATTTCCCACGGATCGCAAAATCAAACGCCGCAACCCGGAGCCGCGCCGAGGGCTGCAAAAGCTGAACGGGGATGTGATCGTAACGAATCTCGATGCGCTGGTTGCTGAAGCGCGCTCCGCCCATCTCAGCGATGGCGGTAAGGTCCCCGGAGGCCGGCTGCGTGGGTGCGGTCACGGAGAACGCCAGCGTCACCTTCCCTCCAGCATTCGCGAGTTTGAACGGCTGACTGGCTGGCGAGACCGTCCAGCCTGTCGGCGACGCAATGCGGAGCATGCCTACCGCGCCGGCTCGCGCCGCCGTGATTTCGACTTCGAATGTTTTCTTCGATCCCGGCGTCAAGAGCGCCACGCTGGAGCCGAAGCGCAGTGACACAGGTGAAATGATTGCCAGTCGGCGGCCCGGCTTGCCCGCTTCGGTCGCGGCCAACGGCTCATCCGGGACGATGAACTCCTGGCCGCTCACCTCAAAAACATACTCGACCGGAAACGGGGGGGGATTCTCGGGCTGGCCGATGAGCTTCTTGTCGGCCACGCGAAAGATGCCCGCCGCGGGTTCTTCGCGCAACCAGTAGGGCTGAGTCAGTGGAGTGGCTGCGGGAACGGTGAGCGTCACGTCGCTCGACGTTTTCTGGCCCGGTTTGAGTTCGATTCCCAGCTTGCTTCCACCAAGATGGGGCACGCGCACTTCGAGCAGCCGCACGGGAATCGTCGAGCGCACCATTGCATGATGGCGGAACGTGAGAAGCTCGCCTGGGACCACTTCAGCCATGGGTGCCACCGTCTCCACTGACAGGCCCAGGCACGACTGCAGGATCCGGTCAAGTTGCTGCCGCTTATCATTCACGACTGGATCGTTTGCCAGCGCCGCGAGTTTCGACCGGATAGCCAGCAGCGCGGGCACGCTCGCGGCCGGATCATTAGTGTTGAATCCGGTGATCACGCTTTCCGTGAGCCGACCAATTTCGGTGCCACCGTTGGGAAAACGCGCCCACGTGAGATCGATCCCGTCCATGATGTCCTTCTGCGCAGGATCCCCGCCGAGCACCGTGAACGTCTGCTCGTTTGGCCCGCCGCTGCCGCCCCGCCCACCGGAATTGCCGAACCCCTGAGTGATGTGCCTACCGCGACTGCGCGCGGCAATGGCACCAAGCCCCTCCCCGGTCAAGGGATCGTAACCGCCGATGTCCAGCCGGACGGTGGGTCCGGTCGCCGCGCCGCCGCCGCGGCCGCCTCCACCGCCATTCCACAACACGCGCTTCGGTTGCCAGGGCGTGAGGCCCTCCGCGAGTTGCTCCGCGTAAGCCTTGGGATCCGCAGCCAGTTTGAAGGCTTCAAAACCGAGAATGCCTGACGTGGTGTGGTGCCCGTGCCCGCCGCTGCCCGGCGGGATTGGAAAGCGATTCACGATGACATCAGGCCGGAACTGGCGGATGACGCGCACCACGTCGCCGAGCACCTGGTCGCGGTCCCAGAAGCGCAGGGTCTCCTCGGGCGTCTTCGAATAGCCGAAGTCAATCGCGCGCGTGAAAAACTGCCGACCCCCGTCGAGACGTCGAGCGGCAAGAAGCTCCTGCGTGCGGGCAATGCCAAGCTTCTCGCCGAACTCGGGGCCGATTTCGTTTTGCCCGCCGTCGCCACGAGTCAGTGAGAGGTAGGCCGTGCGATAACCGCGTTTGCGCGCAAAATAGGTGATGAGCTGCGTATTCTCATCATCGGGATGCGCCGCGATGTGGAGCACCGTGGCCACGGTGCCGAAGCTGCGGAGATCCTGCTCAATGGCGTCGCCGGCCCAGGCAACGCAGGCCAACCCAGCCGATAGGGTCGCGGCAATCACCGCGTTGCGTATAAGGCACCGGGTCATCGAGCAAAGTGCAGGCATCACTCGAAGGAGTCAGCGACTTCCTTCGCCTCGTGGGCTATCACGCTACCCCGACCTTCCACTTTGAGATTCATATCTTCGGGCGCTTGAATTGATCGCCGATATCGGCGTCCTACTTCTTGACCGTGAACGGCACCGAGAATTGAGTGTTTTCCCACATCAATTTGATCACGCCGCCGCCCGATGAATTTTTCACCACGGCCATGTTGAACTGGTCCAGCGGTTTTTCGAGAGTCTCCTTTTTCAGATCCACGCGGGCTAGATCGTTTTTTTCATCCACGGGAACTCCCCACGCCCCAAGCTTGGTGCCGAAGGCGAGCTTGGACGCGCCGCTTCCTGAAGGGATGGTGTAGAGGGTGTAAGCGCCGGCTGGGATCGTGGTCTCGCCAATCACGATCGGCTGCTGTGTGATGAGCATCGTGGCTTCATCCGAGCCGGTGCGCCAAGCCTTGTCCCAAGGCACGAGACCGCCCCAGATGGTTCGAGGCTCGCCGGTTTTGGGATCCTTTGTAAAGGGTCGGCCGTATGTAATCGTCACCCGGTTTCCGTCGATGACAGCGCTGGTGGTTTCATGCGGGCTGTTGCCCCCGGTGGAGGCTGCTTTCTTTTGCTGGGCCAGCAGTGGCATGGAGCTGACCAACGTGGCGGCGATGATCGTGAGGATGGATTTTGTCATGTTCATGGTATCTCTGATAGACTGTGGTTGATGGATAATTGCAGTCAACGTGAAAAGACACGGCTCACGGACATTGACTTGCCCCTCTTCCAACAGGTTACAGGGACCGCCATGGCCCTGATGGATCTCCTCTATGATGTCTGTGTTTTTCGCATCAAAAGGAAATGATTTTCCCGGTCAATCCTTCGCCCAGTAATCAAGAACGAAAACGTCGTCGATCAACGGCCCCACCAATTTACCAAACTCCTTGTGGGCAGGATGGGGAATGTAGGAGTCGCGGTCTTTCTCGGATCGGAAGGTCAGGACGAAGGCATGGGTGCAGCCTTTGTTCTTTCCCTCGGCACTGTTATTCGTGCCACGTTCGAACTTCTTGATCGCAGGAATCTTTTGCTCCAGTTCACGGAAGGCGGTTTCAACCTGCTTGATTTGTTCCTGGGTGGTGGCCTCTTTAAATTTGAAAGCCACCACGTGACGGAGCCGGGGCTTTTTTTCATCGGACTTAGCAGGTTTTGAGGATTTCTCCGCCGTTTTCTCGGCGGCGAGGCCCGCGGTCGCGCAGCCACAGACAAGGACTGCAATCAGGATAAGATAGTTCATGCGTTCGTGAGTTAAGTTGAGGGCAGAGGATAGGATGCTCCAGAACAGATTGCAAGTTGAGTCACGTGCCTTGAAGGGTATCGATTCTCAACTTGTTTTGAATATTAAACGTGAATCGTTTGCGGTGCGTCACCGGTTCATTCAAAGCCCCATATTGGGACCATGAACTCAACTCTGCGCTTCTCCCAGTAGAGCAGAGGGCACGGATCTCCCGCCCCGTCTTTCATCGGCCTCATTTGCAAGTCACGCCTTTGAGCCCATGACATCCGCCAGGAGCTCATTCATCCGATGCACCATGCTCCGAGGGTCCTCAAGCAACCCCGCCGCAGCCCGCGCATTGTCGAGCAATTGCTCCGCCACCTTGGAAGCCAACGCCGGGTTCTCGTCCCTGACCCTGTTCAATCGCGCCAGCACCACATGATTGGGATTGATCTCCAGATCATACTTTGCTTGCTGAGACTCCTTGTTCATGGACTTCAAAATGCGACGCATGCTTGCCGTCATATAACGGTCGCTGTCCACCACCAACACCGGGCTTTCCACCAACCGCTTCGAGACGCGCACCTCGGAAACTTTGTCGCCAAGCGACTCTTTCAACCACTTCGCCAGTTCCTCGGCTTGAGCAACCTCGAGCTTCTCTTCCGAAACCGACTCGGTAGCATCGATTTTGACATCAGCCTTTTCTGCTGATTTCAAGGGCTTCCCATCGAATTCCCGCAAATGATCCATGACAAACTCGTCCCAAGGATCCGAGAAAAACAGCACCTCCAGCTTTTGGGCTCGCATCCCCTCATAATACGGACTGGATTCCGCTGACTCACGAGTGGGGGCGAGCACGTAGTAAATCTCCTTCTGATCCGGACCCATGCGCTTGATGTAGTCGGCGAGGGACGTGGTCTTGCCTTTGTCCAAGGCCGAAGTTTCGTAGCGAATCAACTTGGCCAGCGCGTCTCGGTGGGTGAAGTCCGTGACGATGCCTTCCTTCAGAAAACGCGAAAATTGTTCGTAGAACTTGTCGTAAGTTTCCTGATTTTTCTCCGTTTGTTCTTCGAGGAATTTGATGAACCGGCTGCTGAGAACCTTGTTCAACTTTTGCATCAAGGTGCTGTCCTGCATGGTCTCGCGCGAGATATTCAACGGAAGATCCTCGCTGTCCACAACGCCCTTCAAAAAACGCAGCCACTCTGGGAACAATCCATCGGCCTTGGCCTGGATCAACACGCGCTTGCAATAAAGATGCACTTCAAGATCCCCTCGCGCCATCCCAGCCTCCTCAAGATTCCGCGGCGGCACGAACAAAACGGCCTGAATTGCAAGAGGTGCGTCTGCGGTAAAATGAAGCTTCAACAACGGTTTCTCGGAGTCATGGCCGATATATCTGTAAAACTCATCATACTCCTCCTCCTTGACCTCGCTCTTGTTCCGACTCCATATGGCTCGAACCGTGTTGAGAGTGTTGCCGTTCAAGGAGATCGGGAAAGAAACGAAATTGGAGTAACGTTTGATGAGGCTTTCGATCCGAAATGCCTGGGAAAAGTCTTTATCCTCGGGTTTCAAAGAGACCACAACTTTGGTCCCGCGTGGTTGCTCCTCGGCCTGCTCGATCTCATAGCTGCCGCTGCCGTCGGAAGTCCAACACCAACCTGGCTGGCCGGCCTGCCAGGACCGTGTCCAGACCTTCACTTCCCGTGCCACCATGAACGCCGAATAAAACCCCACCCCGAACTGACCAATCAATGTCGCGTCAGCCTTTTTGTCTGCACCTTCCTCCCGCTTCTGCGCGAGCTGCTTGAGGAAAGCTTTCGAACCCGAATGAGCGATAGTGCCCAGGTTCTGAACCAACTCGTCGTGGGTCATGCCTAGGCCCGTGTCGACGATCGTCACTGTCTGGGCGGTATCGTCCGTGGTCACCGTGATGCCCAGCAGGACGTCGGACGGATCGGTCTGCTGGCCCGATATCTGGAGAAAACGAAGCTTCTCGCACGCGTCGGCCGCGTTTGAAATCAGCTCTCTGACGAATATCTCTTTGTCCGTGTAAAGGGAATGAATGACGATATCCAACAACTGCTGGATCTCCGCCTGAAATTGATGCTTTTCAACCGCGCTCATAGAAATGCTGTTCCCGAAATAATTCAGTTTAACCCGTTCGACCCAACAGATTGGGCCAAAACGCAACAACGCCCGATCTTCGGGCTTTGTTCCATAAGGTTTGAAAGGGATTTCGTCAAGTAGCGGGTTCCGCCCGCCCGCCAGCCGGTGCATTAACAAGTTGTCGCCGGCTAAGCGACTGTGGGCGGGCTTCACTGAAGCCCGCTCCGCGGTTTCCGCAGCCACCGACCACGTGTGAATGCACCGCCGACGGCCGTTCGGGCTCATTTATTGGTTGTCGACGCTTCAACCTCTCTACCCGCCACACCCTCGGCCGCGAGGTCGTTAAGCGTCGATGACCGAAACCAGGAAGTGTTTCTATGCCTTGTTCTACGGTCGCCGACGCGTCAAGCCCGAGTTTGCGCGAGGCTCACGTCGGCCTTTTCCTCCCAACGATCCAAAACAACCGGACCGCTTACTTCTGGTAGTGGACAACGAGCAGAATATCGGACGGAACGAAAGTACCCTTTGCAATCATTGCATTTTTGTCATCGGCCGGGCAGCTCTGGGGCGACATGTTGCCGAAAATATTGATGACTCGCGCGTGGCTCTCGGCCAGCCAGGCGTTCACCTGTTGCTCCACCCCCGCCAAATCGGTTTCGAGTCCCTTGAAAAGCTTAATTTGATGCACGGTTTGATCTCTCTCTTTGATGGTCGATCCGGTTGACGACAACGGTTTCAGCGGAAGCGGTTGCCGGTTATAAGGGCCAACTTAATCAGGGGCCCTGACTCGATCAAGCTTAATAGAATCCTTGTGTGATAGATGATGACGATGTATGATGACTTACATGAGAACGATCATTGATTTGCCGGAGGACCAATTGGAAGCGCTAGGGGAGATCTGCGCCCAAAAGAAGGTTTCGCGGGCGGCGGTCATTCGTCAGGCCGTGGCCGGATACATTCAACAATCAAAAGCCGGCAGGGGCGAGAACGCCTTTGGCCTATGGAAAAAGAAAAACATCAACGCCCTGAAATACGAGGATAAACTCCGCGCGGAATGGGACAACCGATGAAAGCCGTCTTCGACACCAACATCCTGGTTGATTATTTGAACGGCGTTCCCGCCGCAAAACGCGAGTTGGAACAATACGAAGAGGTCAGCATCAGCGTTGTGACCTGGATAGAAATTTTGGCCGGCGCGGAGGGCATCGAAGATGAAACGGTCACCCGAGATTTCCTTTCCCGATTCAAAATCCAGCCACTTGACGTGCCGCTCGCCGAGCGGGCGGTGAAGATCCGCCGTCACCACAAAATAAAACTGCCGGATTCGATCATCTTGGCCACGGCCAGGGAGCTGGGAAGAATTCTTGTCACGCGCAACACGCGGGACTTTTCCGAGAAAGAGCCTGGCATTCGTGTTCCCTACAAACTCTGACCTGCAAACGGGGCGCATCCCCCCGGTTAATCAATTGCATCCCCTTTTTTGTGGAAGCAGTCGAAGCCCGCGCGGTCAACCGGCCCTGGCTCTGAAACTTGGTCGGCTTTCCGCCAAACTGTCGCCCTGCAAATCCGACATGGCCGCTCGGATGAAAACGAGCCGCGACTCACCAGGAATTGAACCGCCCATTTGTCCCGAGCTGCCCAGTCCAACTTGGGACGCTGCCGGACATGAAGAATAGTTGCCCAGCCTCTTCGAATCGATATTCTACAGCCATGGTTGAGTCGCTTCTAACCGTCCAAAATGAGTCGCGCGCATTGGCGGAAATGCTCCGGCCCAAACCGCTTGCCGACGGCACTGTGCCCGAGGAGCGATTGATCATTTGCGGCCTCTCCTGGCAGCGCTACCTGGACCTCGACAAAGCCCTGGGTGACGACCGGCCCGGTCCGCGGTTCTACTACCTGGAGGGCGAATTGGAGATTATGACAACGTCCAACGAGCACGAACGGATCAAGAAATGGATCGGGGATTTCATGGCCGACTATTTCCTGGAAACCGACATGGATGTGATGCCCCGCGGCCAGGCAACGATGCGGAAATCTTTGAAAGAAGCCGGCGCTGAGCCTGACGAATCATGGTGCCTTGGCGAGGAGAAGGAATTCCCCGATCTTGTGTTGGAAATCGCGTTGACAAGCGGCGGCGTGAGCAAACTGGAAGTCTATCGCCGCTTCCAGGTGCCGGAGATCTGGTTCTGGCGGCGGAACGCGGTGGAAATTTTTGCGTTGCGCCAGGACGGTTCCGCCTACGACCAATTTCCCCAAAGCCGCCTCCTGCCGCAACTCGATGTCGCCTTGCTGGAACGCTGCGTGAGGATCGCTTCCTGGCGCGAAGCCCGCCGCACCTTCCGCACCGGGCTCGGCGCACGGAAATGACCCGCTCGCGGTGCGTGTCTGTGATGTCCCGGGGTTGAGCGTTGAAAGTCGAACGTTCAACACTCAACGTTCAACGTTCAACTTTAAAACCCTGAGCAGTAGACTTCAATCCTTGGGACGTCGGCTCCTGGCGGTGCGCAGGCTGGCAACGTGGTTTCCTGCTCGTGTTTTGGGCGGGCTTTCAAAACGCACTGCACACCCGGAACATGAGTTGGCTCGTGGGACGGACGACCGACAATCGGGTCGAGTCCCGCTGCCAGTCCTCCCCGGTTGCGGAGTCGGTAGGTGATTGGCAGCTGTCTTTGCAAGCGCTCTCGCGAGACTCCGCCACTGAGCGCTGGCCGGGCAACGGCGTCGCGGCGGACCTGGCGCGCGCAGTGGCCGCTGATCAGTGCGACGCGGGAAGGCCAGCAGCAGGGCCCAGATTCGGATCATAGAGGTGAGGCACTTTTCATGGAGCGACCCGGGAGCCTTCCGATTGTTGCGCCGGAACTATCGGGGCGTCGAAGTACTTTTTGACGATCCAGTCCGGCTGCCACGCGTCGGGCACCCGGGCGCGGCCAGTGAGCTCGACCCGGGCGGGGGGGTGGTTCTCGGTCGGGAGTTTCAGCGGGTCGCCCACCTTCGCCTGCCACTGCCGCATCACCTGCTGCAATCGGGCGACGTGAACCGCGTGTTCCGGCCGGTCGATGAGGTTGATCGTTTCGTGTGGATCGGTCCGGAGGTCGAACATCTGCAGGTGGCCAATCTTCGGATAGGCAATGAGCTTCCAACGGTCGTCCCGCACCGCCCGTTGCAGGTCCAGGAATGGCAGGAAAACACTGTCGCGCACACGCGCCTGTTTGCCTTCCCACAAAGGACGCAGGCTCTCGCCCTCCAGCCCGGGAGGACGCGTGATCGCGAGGACATCACACAGCGTCGGGAACAGGTCGAGCAGGTAGGTGAAGGCCTTCGTGGAACCGCCGGCCGGAATTCCCGGGCCCGCGATGATCAGGGGCGTGCGCATGCTGTGCTCGAAGACGCTCTGCTTGCCGAGCAGGCCGTGGCCTCCCAGGGCGAGCCCGTTGTCGGCGGCGAACAGGATGATCGTGTTGTCCGCCTGACCGGATTGCCGCAGCGCCGCGAGGATCCGCCCGATCTGCTCATCCATGTGCGTGATCAACCCGTAGTACTCGGCCAACTGATCCCGGATCATTGCTTCGGTGCGCGGCCAAGCCCCCAGGTTTTCGTCCCGCAGGTCCTTCATCATGCCGTTGTCGAACGGCAGCTGTGGCAGGAAGTTCGCCGGCAACGGCGGCAGACTGCGATAGTACTCCTCCCGATACCGGAGCGGAGGCTGACGCGGATCATGCGGCGCGGTGAAGGCGACGTAGGCGAAGAAGGGTTTCGCACCCTGCTGACCGCGGATGAACTCGATGGCGGAGTCGGCGAACAGTTCGCTGGAGAACCTTTCGCCCGTGCGTTCCGCGGTCAGTCTCCCATCGGCGCCCAGATCCCGAACCGGAACTTTGGTGTGATCCGACATGCCGCCGAACAGGATCGTCTTGCCGCGCTGGAAGGCCCGCAGCCAGGAGGCCTGACCGTTGTGCCACTTGCCGGTACCGAAGGTTGCGTAGCCCTGCTCGCCCAGCAGTTCCGGCAGCAGTTTGGTTCCCGCGAGCGTCGGGGCATCGATGTGAAACCACGTCTTGCCGCTCATCAGCATGGCCCGGCTGGGCACGCAGACGGCGCCGTTGTTCCCGCCGAAGACGTAGTTGCCGTGGAAGCTGAATCCCGCCGCCGCCAACCGGTCGACGTTGGGCGTCCGGATGTGCGGATTGCCGTGCGCGGCGATGGTGTCCGCCCGCATGTCGTCGGCGAAGAGGAACAGAATGTTGGGCCGTCGCGCGGCCCCTTCCGCCGCCGCCCCGATCAATCCGAAGGCAACGAGCAGCACGGCGGAAATCATGCGGACCCTCGCAGGAATATTGATGGGAATTTGGCTTTCCATCTCAAATCCACTTTAGATCTTGGAGATGGATTGGAGCAAGCAAGAAGAACGGTGTGGAAAATTGCTTCCAAACAGGGGCCAGGCTGCTCTTAGGCGTCACGCCAGGAAACGCCGGGGAAGGAAACGCCGGGGACAGACAATTCCCTTTGCGCTTGCGAGCAGAAACGACAATGACTTGGCGGTGGATTTTGAGCAATTGGCCATGGGCCATTGGCGAACGGCGACCAACGCGGTACGGACGGTCGGATCAAACCGTCAAAAGTGAATTGGACGATCCTTGCACTCCATTATCCATCTCTGACCCCCTTCCCACGCTATTTTTCGCTTGCTGTAAGACCCATGGAAAGGCCAATAACAGGTCCCATGCCTTCCATTCTTGACTCGCCTGTCTGCCGGGGGCTTACCGGCATGTTCGTAGCCGCGCTGATCGCAGGCCAATGCGCCAGGGCGGGCTTGCCCGATTTTGCTTTTCCTCAGGACAGCTCGGTCAAATCAGCCATCAACCCTGACCTCAAAGGAGCGGTGTTCCAGCGCCTCGCTATCAACAAGGACTTCATCGTGTACGGGCTCAGCGATAAAGGCGTCATGCGTTTGTTTGACAACACCCTCGCACTCGACAAGTCGTTCCGACCGCTGTCTGGGAAACAAGCTCTGGACCTGTGCTCGGGCCGTGGAGGAAATCTCTATTACTTGTACGACGCGCTTTTCCTCTCCAATGGGGACGCCGGACGCCCGCTTGGAGTTCTTCAGCCGGGTCGATTCCAGCAGATCGCGGTGGCGGACGACGGTTCGGTCTTCCTGGCCGGAGGCGGCGGCATCGGGATTTTCAGAAACGGCAAGTTGCACGATCTCGAATCCCCCGCCGGCACGCTGATAGGCCCGCTCTACTCCCATCGCAGTGAATTCTTCTTTGTTATGCAGGACGCCGTGTTCCGCGTGACGGCATCGAAGGTCACCCCCATCTTTGCTGGAAGAGACATCACAGCACTCGCGTTCCGAGGAGATCAGGTCATCGTGGGAACCAAGGATGGATTCCTAGGAATCGAATCTCGAACGGGGCACACAACCTTTCCTCTCCAAACTAATCTGCCGTCCCTCCACATCACCTGCCTGCTTCCAACCCCGAATGGACTGTGGGCGGGCACAACCAAAGGCGTTTTTTTCCAGAGCCGAGAGGGGACAAATAGTTATTACGCCTCCAGACGCTGGCTTTCCGACGATCACGTCATCGACATCCAGGCCGGCCCGGCAAGCGACGTGTTCGTCTTGACTCGAAACGGTCTGGACCGCATCCAATACCGTCCCATGACCCTCGCCCAAAAAGCCGGGTTCTACGAAGCAAAAATCCGGCAACGCCACATCCGCTATGGTTTTTGCTCCGAGCTGCGGCTCTCCAGCCCGGGCGATCCGACATCGGCTGAGATGATCGACACCGACAACGACGGTTCATGGAGCAATTATTATATGGCCAGCCAGGCGTTCCACTTCGCCGCGAACGGAGACAAACAGGCACGATCCAACGCCTGGGAAACTTTCACGGCTATGGAGCGCCTCGAAAGCATCAACGGGCTGGGCGGGTTTCCTTCACGAACCTTCGAGCGGGCGGGGTTCAAATACTCCGATCCCGACCGATGGCCTCCGTCCAAAGATGGCCTCTGGGAATGGAAAGCCACCACGAGCAGCGACGAGATTGCGGCGCATACCTTTGGCTGCGCCGTGATGTTCGAGTGTGTCGCCCGCAGCCCACAGGAGCGCCAGCGTATCGCGGTGTTCTTCGACAAAATCATGACCCACATCCTCCGTAACAACCTCACGCTGTTGGATCGGGATGGAAAACCCACGCTCTGGGGGCGTTGGAACCCGGAATACGTCAATCGCTATCCCCCCACCCTATTCGACCGCCGACTCAACAGCGCGGAGATCATCGCAAGCCTCCAGCTCGCTTTCAAAATCACCGGTAAGGAACTCTACCGCGAAAAGGCCGGCGACCTCTTTGACAAACATGGCTACCTCCAAAACATCATGAGCCCCATGCGACACATCGCGCAAACCCCCGGTTTCGTTCACGAGGGCCATACCATGGGCGACGAATGGAACCACTCGGATGACCTCCTGGCTTTCATCACCTATTGGGTTCTGCACCGAACCGCCTTTGATGAAGACCTCAAAGCACGCTACGCTGAAGCCATCAAGGACCACTTCGAAATTGAAAAGCACGAGCGCTGTCCTATTTGGAATTTCGTCTACGCGTCCACGGGGAAAACCATCAAAGATTGGGGGGCGGACCAGGCGCTCTGGACCCTGCGTCGCTTCCCTCTGGACCTGGTGTCCTGGCGCGTGGAAAACTCGGGGCGAAGCGACATCACAAGGCTGGCTGGGAATTTTCGAGGCCAGCAGATGTTGGACTTTTTGGCGCCGTGCGAACGGCCCATATCGAGATGGAACGGACAGCCCTTCGTCCTGGACGGCGGCGACGGTGGATCCACGGAGTTCGCCGGAGACGAGTTCCTTCTCCCCTACTGGATGGGCCGTTACCTTCGGCTGATTGACTGAATGAAACCCAAAAACAAACCCTCCAGACAGCCTCTGAAAGGGCCGGATCAAAACGCCAACGCCGAGGCCGCGCAAACGTTGTGCAGCCCAAGAATCCCTCCAGGTCGCGGTTGGCTCTTTCGGGTGCTGGCGATGTTTCTGGTCCCCCTTGCTGTCCTCGTGCTGCTGGAGTTAAGCCTCCGGCTTGCAGGCTACGGGCACGTCACTTCCTTCTTTTTAGAGAAGGAGCAGGGAGGTGAACGGGTTCTGATTGAGAACGACAAATTCGGATGGCGATTCTTTCCAGAGGGCATGGCCAGGAGCCCCAGCCCCTTGGCCGTCCGCGCCACCAAACCGCCGGGCGTCTATCGCGTGTTTTTATTTGGTGAATCCGCCGCGCTCGGTGATCCGAAGCCGGCCTACGGCGTCGGACGTTATCTCGAAACGCTGCTTCAAGATCGATTCCCAGGGACGAAATTCGAGGTCCTCTGCGTGGCGATGACAGCAATCAACTCCCATGCGATTCTGCCGATCGCTCGTGAATGCGCTCGATATCAGGGTGACCTCTGGATCCTCTACATGGGGAACAACGAAATGGAGGGCCCGTTCGGAGCCAGCCCGGTCCTCGGAACCACGCCCCAATCGCTCAGGACCGTGCGCGCCACGTTGGCGTTGAGAACGACCCGGGTGGGACAGCTCCTCCAGAATCTGGTCACGCACGCGAAACGCGGCGGTTCTCCGCCTCGTTCATGGGAAGGAATGAAGATGTTCCTTGAACATCAACTCTCACCCGATGATCCCATCAAACAGACCGTTTATGCGAACTTCCGGCAGAATCTTGAGGACATCGTCAACACTGCAGCGCGCGCGGGAGCCCGTCCCCTCCTCTGCACCGTCCCGGGCAATCTGCGGGACTGCGCTCCTTTCGCCTCCGCCCATCGCCGTGGGTTGAGTGAGACCGATAGAGCGAACTGGCTGGCCCATTACGAACGTGGCGTTCAGCTCGAGTCCGCCCAGCAATTTCAGGAGGCAGAACAAGCCTACCAACAGGCCAAACTAATCGACCCTTCATTTGCGGAGTTGCAGTTCAGAGCGGCCCGTTGCGCTGAGCAACTCATCAATTATTCCGGGGCGCGAGCGCACTACGAACGTGCGAGGGACTCGGATGCCCTGCCATTCCGCACGGACACGTCCCTCAATACCCTGATCCGGGATGTCGCCAAACGCTTCGCCAACCAGGGCGCGCGACTCGTCGATGCCGCCCTGGAACTGGCCAGCCAAAGCCCCCATGGAATTACGGGGAAAGAGTTCTTCCACGATCACGTCCATCTGACCTTCGATGGAAACTACCGGCTCGCGAGGCTGATGGCTCAACAGTTAGAAGGCTTGCTGCCCCCTGCCATCCTCCAGCAGCGGCGGGGCGATTGGGCTGAGGCCGAGGTCTGTGAAGGCCGGCTGGGATTGAGCGATTGGAATCGGATGGCCGTCTTCGAAACCATGCTCCAGCGGCTCTCCGAGGCACCCTTCACCAACCAGATCAACCACCTCCCACAAGTCCAAGCTCTCGTGGACAAGATCACTCAAACCCGCGCACGCATGCATCCCAGGATCTTCATGGAAACACGCGCGATTTACGAGGAATCGCTGGCCAAAAATCCGAGCGACCATCGTCTCTCAGAAAACTTTGCCGAGTTTCTAGAGGCATCCGGCGACGTCGAGGAAGCCATCGCCCAGTGGCGGCAAGTCGCTCTGCGCCTCTCTCATCATCAAGCTGCCTTTTACCACCTTGGACGGTTGCTGGGGCAACAAGCGAAATACCCGGAAGCCAGGGAAAACTTCAACAAAGCTCTCGCGCTGCGCCCAGACCTCGTGGAAGCCCGAATCGAACTTGGACAACTGCTGTTGAAACAAGGCAAATCGGAACCTGCTCTCAGGGATTTTGAAAAAGCCCTCGAAATGCGCCCGGACGATGCGCGGGTTCACGTCCAGAAGGCCAACGCCTTCGTGATGCTCAAGCGCCGCGCCGAAGCCATGGCAAGCCTGCGGGAAGCCGTCCGCATTCGGCCCCGCTATTGGGAAGCACGCTATTTGCTGGGCTTAGAACTCGCTGCAGACGATCGTTTCAAGGAAGCTCTGGTCGAATTCGCGGAGGTGACTCGCCTCCGCCCGAATTACGCATCGGGCCACTTTAATCTGGCAGTCGCGATGGCCAAGCAGGGCCGCCTCGCCGAAGCTCACGCGGAATTCAGAGAAACCCTCCGGCTCGATCCCAACCACAAGGCAGCGGCGCAATACCTGCAGGCGATTGAATCGACCGCAAAACCCAACAAATGAGGCGGTCTGGGGATGACCCGGATGGTTGCCTCTCTTCAACGTCGCCCGGGAACCACTGGCTGCGTCCATGCCCGTTCCACTTCGTTTGTCCCCAATCCGTTGGCTTTGGGCTTCGTGCTAACCACCCGTGCCCGGACATAGATCTCATCCCCGCAGAACCCGTAAGCGGCGGACGTCCCCCCCACCATGGAAAGCACCTTCCCCACATCAGAAGAGTAACGTCGCGTGATCGGCAGCATGTTGCCCACCTTGTCCAGAACAGGCTCGCTGTTTGTATCGTAACCTCGCAGGGTTCCCACAAAGTGCGTTTGATAAGTCACCCCTGCCTCCGCCTGGATTTGCAGTGCGATCCCTTCTTTGGATTGCTGGAGACTGGTCAATCGAACGCCGGTCGTGGCATAAAAATCTCCAACCTCCATGGAACGGATCAAGGAATCGGGCGTGAGCAGTCGCGAACGAACCATCACCCAGCCACGGCCTGAATTGCTGACTGCGGGACTGTGGGTGTGATAGTTGTGCGAGTCATCCGTGGCAGTGCCGTAAAGGGGGGGAAGTCCCAGCTCGGCAAGCCTCCGCGTCAAGACAATGTCCCAGATGCGCTCGGTGCTCGGGTGCAGTGAATTGCCTTCGTTATAAACAGCAGGATGCCCGTTATAAACCTCAAAAAATCGCTCTCCCTCCACCCGGGCCAGATCTTCCGCCGTCACTCCCCATCCAAAATTAGGGTGATTCAGATGAGGAAACATGGGCTGGCGCGTGCGAGCACGCTGCTCTAAAACGGCGTCGACATTCCGACGCATGACCTCAAGGACGGTGTCCCCAGACAAGGGTTCAATCGCTTCGCGGAGATTGATGGCGTTGATGTGAACAGGAAAAACAAGATGCCGGGCCGTGATCTCTTCCGCAGGTATTAAGAGGAATCGGCCCGTTTGTTCAAATTTCGATCGATACTCGGAAAATGGCCGCAGCCGAACCTCCTCCTTCCCGTCATGGGCTCTCCTGGTAACCCAGCGAGGACCAAAACGGCGCACATACTTTTCGAGCGCGAGCTGGCCAGTCGGACGATTCGTCACAACGTGCCAACGCTCACCGGATTGAAGGGTGTTATGATCCGAGATTGCCAGGAACTGATAGCCCATCCGCTTGTACCAATCGGCGATCATCTCCGGGTAATCATCGCCATCGCTCCACAAAGAATGGGTGTGTAGATTGCCCTTCCACCACCGGCTTGCCTCATCCCATCCTGCGGCGGTCAATCCCATCCCTCCACCGCATTGATAACTGAGCAGCAGGAGAAAAAAAAGCCTGCGCCAACAGAGATCGCCAGGAAAGCATGACATGACACAATCAATCCACAGAACGGCCCAGCACATCAAACTGTTTTTCCAAATAAACGTCCGGCGGGACAGCCCCGAAGCCGCTGACATTTTTGCGCCTCACGCTTCCGTTTGATTGGGTCGTCAACGGATGGTCGTCACCAACGAAAGTTTGGCCATTCGGCAACTTGGTGAAGGTCGTGAGGTGTACAATTTTTCTCTTTTGCAGCAGTTTCCATTTCCACAGAAAACGCCTTGTATTCGGGAGAAAACCAATACATGGCACGGAGGGTCTGAGGCAGGTTTTTGAACCGCTTTTGTCCGGTGGATGCAAAAACGTACTTTCGGGCTCTGTCGGTGCAGAACTCAAAGATGTAATCGTTCGAAAATGGTGGGAAATTCAACAGGAGTTTGGCGGCCTCCGAACCGACCTTGGCGTCAAATGCAAGGAGGGATGTGATGGCACAATCCTCGAGCAAATAAAGGCAGGCTTGATCTCGGTGGTCCGTGTTCCTATATCCGGCGTAATGGCGAAGCATGGCTAATTGGGGAAGGAAGTGAGGCCATAAGATTCGGACGCCGCAATATTTCACCTTGCTATCGGCCATCCCGAATTTTCGTTCCTCACGCTTTCGCTCCTTGGCCGTCCGAATGTCGTAGGCCAATGAAAGAAGGAATTCTCGGGCTCGCTCCTCCATGAAACCTTCCGTCGCAATTTTGTGCGTGGTCGCATGGAGAGCTTCGAGGTCGAAATAATCCCCGTATAGAGTGATCCCAGCTCCTTGTTTGGTTGGTGCGGATGTCAGCATGGTGGTCGTTGTGACTGGCAGCTGGATTGAAGCCCGGCCTATTAAAGAGAAAAGCGGCCCGCGTATTCCGCGAGCCGCCTTTGAAAGGTCACGAACGACCTCAGAGGCTCCTAATCAACTTCTTTTGCGCTGGCCCCGGAACCCTCAATATGAACTGTCTTGTAGCCCCCTTTGGACTTGAAATAAAGGAGGAGCAGCAAATAAAGAACCGCCATCGCGGCGGGCACAAATGAGGTCAACCTCAACGCCTCACGTCCGCCATGAAGGTTGGCCTCCACCAATAGAGGTTTGTCCGCCTTCTGGGCTGGGGTCAGGTCTGCTTCCGGAACATCCAGCACAGCCCCTTTCTTGGCCCCATCCAAACCGGTGATGGGTTTGAACATCAAAAACGAACTCTCTTTGTCCGCCTTGTAGGCTTGGAAAACAGCTGGGCTCTTCTGCTGCAGAAACTCCGAAGCGAATTTATCCTGCTTGAATCCTAGGCCGGGGCCACCCAACAACCCCGCTGACAACATACCGACACCCCCTATGGCTCCGATCGTAATCGCGCCACCCTTGGGGAAACGATCCGAAACCACGCCCAACATAGTGGGCCAGAGGAAAGTTTTGCCCAGAGCATAAACCGTTGCAGCGACCACGCACATGGTCACTCCCTGAGCGGCGCTCAGTAGTTGCAGCCCGGCGCATCCCAACAAGGCGCTCGCAAAAAGTAAACCGAGCGGCGAGATCTTATGCACGATCGGACCCGCCACAAATCTCAGGGCAAACATCAGCGCGGAAGTATACACGAAGAGCAACAAACCTTTTTGAGGCGAGTCCATGATCTTGCCTGTGATCTGGCTGATCCAGGAGTCCGTCCCCAATTCGACATACCCCACCATGGCATGGATCAAGAGAAGAACCAACAGCACGGGTGCGGCAAACTCGGCAAGCATGGTGCCCAACCCTACACCTTTCTGGCTCGCTTCGGACTTCGGAAACTTCTGACCCAAGCACATCGCGCCGTAAGCCAAAGTCGGGATCAGGAACAGCGCCCACTGCATCTCCCATCGGGTTTTACCCACCATGAACGTGGAGGCTAGGCTTCCCAGGACCAAACCGGCGGGCCAACCCGCATGCAGAATGTTCAAGTAGTGCGTTCTGTTCAACGGAAAGCAAGTGGCCACAAGGGGGTTCACCACCGCCTCAGCCAGTCCATTGCCCACGGAAAAGAATATCTGGCCCCATTTCAACAGGGCGTAGGCCGCCGCCTGATTGTGCCCGCCACCGGAATTGTACGCCGGGGTCGCGGCCAAACAAAGCGCCGCACCCGCAAAATGACAGAGAAATGCCGCCACCATCAACCGCCCATACCCTATCGTATCCGCCAGCAAAGCACCTAGGAGAATGACCACGCCAAACCCTACCAGTCCGAAACCGGTGACCTCGCCGACCTGTGTTTGGGTGAATCCGTACTGCGTGGCCCAATCGTTCAGGATTCCTCCGCGAACCCCAAAACCCACGCCCGCCGCCAGGATCGCCATGAAGCCGGCCCAAAGCAACCGGTTCGCATTAGGCGAGACTCCATTTCCGTTTCCGTTACTCATAGTGGTTGTTTTCCTTTTGTTTGTTTGTTCAAACCGTGAACGACGGCAGTTTGACTATCTTGCCTCCCCGCATCGCCGACTCGTGAGAGCAAAGGCCCACGCAAGTCCAGTTGGCGGATTGTTTCGCGTTCGGGAATGGGTCCCGGTTCTCCGCCAAGGCCGTCAGAAACTCATGCACCATATGCGGATGAGAACCGCCATGCCCCGCCCCCTGGGTGAAGCTCAAATGCGTCTTCTTGCCCAGGTCATACACACCCTTGGTTGTAAATGGACGGATGGCCTTGGGCAAAAGCTTTGCGTAATCCGGTGCCTTCACCCTCGTGGGAATCTTCGCCTCTGGTCGCTTTGCCCGGTGCAGCACCAGCAACTCATGCTCAATGAGAGGCCACTCAACCGAGGCCTTCGAACCATACACGTCGATGCTCTCACGGTACTGCCGGGCGACATCAAACAAGGACCGATGAATGCGCGCACTCAAGTCCGAATCCTTGAACTTGATGTGCGTGGTTTCCACCGCAAACGGGGAATTGTAATGTTTGATTAATTCCTCCCGAATCGTTCCCGACCCAAAGCACGAGACGTAATCCGCAACCGCGTTGGTCAACCCGCACACCGGTCCCACGCAATGCGTCGCATACCACATGGGCGGCAATCCGGGCCAATAATTGGGCCATCCATCCATGTCCTGCTGATGACTGGCCTGCAAGAACTGGATCCTGCCCAACGCCCCCTTCTGATAAAGCTCTTTGATGTACAGAAACTCACGGGCGTAGACCACGGTCTCCATCATCATGTATTTGAGGCCCGTTCGCTTCTGCAACTCCACGATTTTTTTGCAATCCTCGATCGAAGTCGCCATGGGAACCGTGCAGGCGACGTGCTTGCCGGCTTTCAAAGCGGCGATCGACATGGCGGCATGGTCGGGAATCGGCGTGTTGATGTGTACCGCGTGAATGTCGGGATCCTTGAGCAGATCCGAGTAATTCTCGTATCGCTTTTCGATCCCGAACGCGTCTCCGATGGCGTCCAGTTTCTTCTGTGACCGCTGGCAGATGGCATCCATCCTGGCCATGGGATGGCGTTGATAAATAGGAATGAACTCGGCCCCGAAGCCAAGCCCCACAATCGCAACATTAATCTGACTCATGGTTGATGGCAGGTTGTTGTTCACAACTTACCGCAAAACGGCAAAAGACCCGCCAGCCTGCGCCAGAACGCAGCAGCTCTGTGTAATGCTCAAAATCAGTCTCGTTTGAGCACGGGTTGATTGCGACGAATGACACCGCTACCACATCAAACTGTCAACGTGAAAGTTCCCTTGTTCGCAACCTAGCGCATTTTCTGAACCTCATTTGTCCAAACCAACCTGTTTGAGGAGCTCCTTGAAGCGCGGGTCGGAGCGAAAGAGTTCTCGGGGACAGACAGTCTATCGGAGAAGTCTGACTTTCGGTATGGAAAGGCTCCAAACGGTGCAGGGGATTTAAGGAGCCTACTTTGGAAGCTTGTTCACCGTGGGAATCCAGGGAATCCAGAGTGAACGGGAGTCTGGGCGGTCTGGCATGGCTGTCAACAAAGTCGATCGGCGTGTCTGCGCGCCGTGCAGTCACAGAGTGGCAGCGGCGTCTCGCCGCTGAAATTCGTTGTCCAAGCCTTTGGGTAAAGAGGCGAGACGCCTCTTCCACTTTCTTCACCCTCGCCAAAAGGCTTGCTTTGTCCACTCTGCCAAACCGGGAAACACCGGTGCCACGACTTTGTCGACAGCCATGGGTCTGGGAAACCGTCGTCAGAAACTCGATCTCAGTCAGAACTATTCGTGGCCGGAATCAGCGTGATTAAGGATTCATCTCCCAACGGTTGCACCGAGTCCGGTGATCGGATAAATTGTCTGTCGAGAGAACTCTTGTTAGCAATAATGAACACCATGATCAAACGTCCCGCCCCAACGCGCCGGTCAGTGCCGGAACTCGCCGCTCGTTTAGTCTCCCTGCCCCTGGTCGTCATTTCCTTGCTTTGCGTGCCCCATGCCCTCGCGGCGGACGAGCCAGTGCCACTTGAGATCGAGCGGATGGTGGCACATGACTACGCCACCAACAACGGGGTGCGAATTCATTACGCTCGCCTCGGCCAGGGTCCGTTGGTGGTGATGATCCACGGTTTTCCGGATTGCTGGCTGACTTGGCGCGCTCAGATGAAGGCGTTGGCAAAAGACCATGAGGTCGTGGCCATCGACCAGCGTGGATACAACCTCAGCGACCGGCCCAAAGGCGTTGAAAACTATGACTTAAACTTTCTCGTGGCGGACGTCGCGGCCGTGATTCGAGCGCGTGGACGGGAACGAGCGACCATCGTGGGTCACGACTGGGGCGGAGCCGTGGCGTGGACCTTCGCGATGACCCGTTCCGAGATGACGGAAAAACTGGTGGTCCTCAACTTGCCACACCCCCGTGGGTTTCGTCGCGAACTAGCGAACAACCCGGAGCAGCGAAAGAATAGCGCGTACGCGCGGCAGTTCCAGCAGGCTGGCGCACACACGAACCTCACCGCCGAAGGTCTCACCTTCTGGATCAAGGATCCCGCCGTCCGCGCGCGCTACGTGGAGGCGTTCCGTCGATCGGATTTCGAAGCGATGCTCCACTACTACAAACGCAATTACCCGCGGGAGCCCTTTACCGAGGACACTTCGCCTGTCGTAAAGGTGCAGTGCCCCGTCCTGTTGATCCACGGTCTGAAAGACAAAGCGCTGCTGTCTGCCGGGCTGAACGAGACTTGGAATTGGATCGAGAAAGACCTGACCCTCGTGACGGTGGCGGATGCCGATCATTGGGTGCAGCAGGACGCTGCTGATTTTGTGACTCGAACCATGGTCGGTTGGCTGAATCGGTAGTTTCCAGAAGGCTGGTTATGTTCACGCCAGCCTCCTCCATTACTTTGATCGCTTGAGGGTTCATCCCGTGTTTCTCGATCCCCGCTGAGTACTGAACTCAGTAAAACGACCGTGTTTAGCCTGAGGCTCGAGCTACTCCAATTTCCCGCTCCCAATCGTAATCGCAATCGTAATCGTAATCCACCCCTCTGTTTCAAGGGCAACACCGGAGGATTACTATTCAGATGACGATTAGGAAAAATGGAGGAATTGGGGTGGCGCGCCCAGATCACGATCTCAACCGGTTTTACTGAGGTCTGGAGTCAGGTTCGACTTGGACACTCTTGAGATGACGCGCCAGATTGAAGACCAAGTCATTTCGAAGAGCCACAATTGGGTTGCCGTGTTCGGTTAACGTTCGGACGGTGCCGGTCAGGTGAGGAGTCGTTTTTCTGCGAAGAGGTCGGCAAATTTCAGCAATTGAAGGTGACGTTTGACCAAAACAGCGCGGGCGCCCTGGTAGCGCCGATACTCGGAGTCTGAATCGCACAAGGAGGCCCGACCCACTCCCATTGCTCGTGATTCTTGCCAACGAATTGTGACTGCGTTCGAATGGACAGGCCCGCAAACTTGTAATGATGACAAGTCGATGGAGCTTCCATAGGATTGCGTCATGAACCCGATTTTGGTGACGCTCGCCGCCGGTCTCTTCCTGACGTCGCCGCTGGCTCCTGTCCGAGGGGCGGATGGGGCTCCGACCGGAGTCCCGCGAGGATTTTTAGATCGGCGCTTTCAGCTTGAACGCGATGACGTCGTGGCGTTTGTTGGCGGAACGGACGTGGCCGCCGCGCTTCACGGGGGGCACCTCGAATCACTGCTCGCGGCAAGGTATCGAGGCTTGAACATCCGATTTCGCAACTTCGGCTGGGAGGGCGACACGGTCTTTGCTCAACCACGGGACATCGGTTTCCCGCCTCTCGCCGCGCATTTGGAGAAGTCAGAAGCCTTGGTCATTCTCTTCCAGTTTGGTCGCGCCGAGGCGATGGAGGGCACTCCTGTGTTGCCCCGGTTTATTGCCGCGTACGAGAAGCTGATCGAGGATTGTTCGAAGCGAACGCGCCGTATCGCGTTGCTGACACCGCCGCCCTTCGAGAACGCCGGCGGACTCCTGCCGGATCTGGCCTCGCGCAACGTCGATCTGGCCGCCTTTGCCGAGGCGATTCGCGTTTTGGCCGGAAGAAAGGAATTGCCATTGGTGGACTTGTTCGCGGCCTTCCGCGGGAAAGCGCACCGTGAGCCACGGCTTACGGACAATGGTCTCCAACTGACTTCGCGCGGCCACGCTCTTGTGGCCCGGGCTTTCATGGATCAGGCCGGGTTTGGGCAAATCGCCCGGCGGGCGGGCGAGCCTTCGTCGGCTGGAGCGTGGGCCGAAGTGGCATTGGAACAAGTGCGTGCCGCCGTGATCGAGAAAAACCAGCTTTGGTTGCATTATTGGCGTCCGCAGAATTGGGCTTTCCTGGGTGGCGACCGCACGACCCAGCCGAGCAGTCGCGACCATCTCGATCCTAAAGTGCGCTGGTTTCCGGCGGAGATGGAAAAGTTTGTGCCATTGATTGAACACGCGGAGGCCCGCATTGAGGAATCCGCTGCCCACATTCCATTCCCATGAAACCTTTCATTTTTGTTCTTCTGTTTTTCGCGCAAGTTGTGGCGACACGCTCTCTGGCCGCTGAGGTGGATAGCCCCAAGTCGGAACTGGCGACCTTCCAGATCGCCGACGGGTTCGAAGTCAGCCTTTTCGCGTCGGAGCAAGACGGCGTCGTGAAACCGATCCAGATCCGGTTCGATGACCGGGGTCGGCTTTGGGTCATCGGCAGCACGGTCTACCCGCAAATCGAGCCGGGCCAGGCGCCGAACGACAAGGTCCTGGTTCTTGAAGACACCAATGGCGACGGGCGCGCGGACAAGACGACGGTGTTTGCGGATGGGCTGATGATTCCGACCGGCCTTGAGTTGGGTCATGGGGGCGCCTACGTGGGCCAAGGCACCGAGCTGCTGCATCTTGCGGACACGGATGGCGACGGCAAAGCGGATCAGCGTCGCGTCGTGTTGCGCGGCTTCGGCACCGGCGACAACCATCAAAACATCAACTCGTTTCGCTGGGGGCCGGGAGGCGAGCTTTGGATGTGCCAGGGCCTTCACATCCATTCCAACGTCGAGACTCCATGGGGTTTGGTGCGCTTGAATCAAGCCGGGCTGTGGCGGTTGCGCCCGCGTCTGACGAAGCTTGAGGGATTTTACGGCTCCGCCAACGAACCCCAGAATCCCTGGGGTTACGTGTTCACAGATTGGGGTGAACCCATCGTCATCGCCGGCAATAACAGCTCATCGATCTACCCTGTCCCAGGCCTCGTGGCCAACCACCGCGACGAACCGCCTCCCCTTATCTGGAAAAACGGGAACGGCCGCAAATCGAGCGGTGGCGAAATCGTGGGCACCACCCATTTCCCCGATGCCTGGCAGGGTGTGGTGCTCCTTGGGGGCTACATCAACAACGCCGTGTGGGCGCTCAAACTCAGCGACGACGGCGCCGGTTTCGCCATGGAAGATCTTGCTCCGTTGATCAAATCGACAAGTCGCAGCTTTCGTCCCGTGGATGCGAAATTCGGCCCCGACGGAGCGCTCTATCTGTGCGACTGGTATAACCCGATTATCGGCCACTACCAGGCCAGCTTTCGCCATCCGGACCGCGACAAAACGCGCGGCCGAATTTGGCGCGTGACGGCCAAGGGCCGTCCGCTGACCAAGCCTCCCCAACTCGCCAATGCGTCCATCCTCGCGCTCCTCGATCATCTTCAATCGTCCGACCGCTGGACTCGCCAGTTTGCCAAGCGGGTGTTGGCGGATCGCCCGACCCCGCGGGTCGTGGAAGGGCTGAACAAGTGGGTCGATGATTCATCTAGAAGCGAGCACGCGTTGGTCGAGGCGCTCGGCGTTTACATGAGCCACGAATCGCCCGCGCCCGCGCTCCTTGCCCGTCTGTGTCGCGCCAAGGAGTCCGGAGCGCGCGCCTACGCCGCCAGTGTCGTGGGAGCCTGGGCGGAGCGGTTGACCGATCCGCTCGGGCTTCTTCGACCGCTCGTTGTCGATGAACATCCGCGCGTTCGCCTCCAGGCGGTGGTTGCCTGCACGTATGTTTTGAAGCCCGGGGCGATGGAGGTCGCCGCGATCGCCGCTGATTATCCGTCCGACAAATTTCTGCTCTACGCCCTCAACCAGGCTGTTTTCTCGCTCAAACCGCACTGGCTTCCAGCGTTTCAGTCCGGTCGCTTGAACCTGGAGGGCAAGGCGGAGCGTCTCAGTCTCCTGGTTCGGGCCGACGGCACCCCGGACACGCTCAACGCTCTGCGCGATCAAGTGAACGCGCCGACTGCCTCCCCTCTCCAACGCGAGAGTTTCCTGGCTTTGCTGGCCGAGGTCGGAGATGCCAACGATCTCGCCCGGCTGCTCGAGGCCGATACTTTCAGACGTGCGGGCTCCTATGACGCAGCCCACCACGCAAGGATACTCGGAGCCTTGTCCCGAGCGGCGAAGGTACGTTCCATCCGTGCGGCTGGCGACATCGAGGCGGCCTTGGTGAAGCTAAAAAATATCCCTCGCCATGACGCGTTGACAGCAGCCGTGGTGGATCTCGCGAGCCAATGGAAAGTCGCGGTGATGAGCCCGGCCGAGCTTCTCGCCGAAGCCCTGAATCCCAACAGTGAGGCTCTTCGCCTCGCGGCAGCCAAAGCCTTGGCCGCGCTGGCCGAACCTGAGGCTCGCGGGATGCTGGAGTCCTTGGGGGATGGGTCGCGTTCCGAAATGGTGCGATCGGCCGCCGCGGTGGGATTGACGGGCGTTGATTTGCCACGGGCAGCTGAGTTGGCGGCCAACATTTTCTCGCGAGCCACATCAGTCAGCACGGTGGGCACGGTGCTGCCCGCGTTCCTCCAGCGACAGGGTGGGGTGGCCGCGCTCGTGGCGGCATTGACAACCCAGCGACCCTCCAAAATCACCGCCGAATCAGCAGTTCGATTGATGAGCGCGGGCGGGCGGAGCGACGATAAATTGAACCGCCTCTTCAGCGATGCCGCAGGTCTTCTCAGCGAAGGAAAGAAGATGACGTCGTCCGAGTTGACCACGTTCGTCGCCGACGTCCAAAGCCGCGGCGATGCAAAGCGGGGAGAGACCGTGTTCCGGCGAACGGAACTGGGCTGTGTGGCATGCCACTCCGTCAATGGAGTCGGTGGATCCATCGGACCTAACCTCAGTACGCTGGGAACGGCGCAGCCCGTGGATTTTGTCGTCGGGGCCATCCTGGAACCGCAAAAAGAAATCAAAGAGGGATTCACTTCGATCTCCGTGACCACAAAGGATGGAGAGGAATACCAGGGTTACTTCATTCGCGAGAATCGCGACGAGGTGGTGCTTCGGGATGTGCTCCAAAATAAGGAGGTCCGAGTGCGCCGTGACAAGGTCGCGGAGCGCAGGGAAAGCGGGTCGGTCATGCCAGGAGGCCTGGCTGATTCGCTCACGCGACCGGAGTTCCTTGATTTGGTTCGATACTTGTCGGAACTGGGCAGACCGAGATGAACGCCGGTGCCGCCCCGAAACTGCGCCTATGGCGAAGGAATCAAGACTGCGCGGTAGAAGCGCCTGGGCAATCCCGGCGAGGCGGGGTCGATGAACAGTTGGGATGACGCTGGGAGCGTGACGGTTGTCCATGACGTTTGACAATGCCCGTGGCTCCGCTTTGGAAAGTGCCGCCGCCCTGGATGTGCTCGTGGCCAAAAGCCGATGTTCTGGGGAGGAAGTTCTGTCAGGAAAAGACCGCCTCTGGAGCGTCGTTTCGATGCGGGTCGGCTTGATACAGGCAAACTCCGATTACCGGTTGCAGGAGGGAAACCCGGGATAGGATTACGATTACGCTTACGAGAAGATCTGGAAAAATCTGAGAGGCGCACGGTGGAGCCCGTTCGCTGAACCTGCTGCTTGACCGGCATCGATTCATGAAGCAACATAGGGGCGTTGCTTCGTGGGGGCGTACTGGTTTCGACCTGGAAGATACGTCAGAGGCGGCATGCCGAGGATGGTTCGTTGGCCTCGTTAATCATCGAACCAAAAAACAACTGCTAATCAAGAACTAGCTCTCGCGGCCTAAGTGCTGCGACGTTCACCCAGCGACACCTGCTGGTTGGGATGAACGCCATTGCAGGTTGGATTGAAGACGGAATCAGCGCGTATTCAATCGAGACTTTTTCATGCTGGTTACGCAGCGCGACTCGTGTCGGATCGTTATCGCGCGGCCGACAACTCTCTTCCGACTAAGCATGTAGTCGCGGCTGGTTTACCTACCAGGGACGCGGGTTCAACTCCCGCCGCCTCCACCATCCTACGCTCCGAACTGGCGCTGGTCAGTTCGGAACGTAGGATGGTGTCCTCCGTAGCCTTGGCGAAGGAGGATCGTCGACGTTCGGAGCTACGGATGGCAGGCCATCTTTCAGATTTCGCGAATTCTCAGGGGTGGTTTACAATCTCCCTCATGTTTTACGCTTACGTCCTTGAGAGCCTCGCAAAACCAGGAGAGTTCTATCGCGGGCATTCCGATGACTTAAAGCGACGGTTAGCAGAGCACAACACGGGAAAAGTCAGCTCCACCGCCAAATCCAAGCCTTGGAAACTTAAGTTTTACGCCGCATTTGAATCGCTGGAGCTCGCTCAAGGCTTCGAGCGTTACCTGAAGAGCGGCTCGGGCCACGCTTTTGCCACCAAACACCTGGGAATAGAAGCGTCATCCTCAGCTCGGAACGCAAAGGTCTGAGAGGGGAGTAGCGCCCCCCCCGGGCATGACCGCCTGGCTTACGTTCGCGCGGTCGAGGCGCTCAAGCCAACGGGCGTCCATTTGGAAATGGCTGCCCTCCAGTTTGCGGAAGCAGTCAAAGTGATGGATGGCGGGTCGATACTCGAAGCCGCGCGGTTTTACGCCAAGCAAAACCCTCACAGGTTTCCCCGAAAACTCCTGCCTGAAGTGGTGGAGGAATTGCTCGCCGCAAAACAGACCGACGGCATGAGCGCGGTTTACCTGAAAGATTTGCGCGGACGCTTGGGCCGATTCGCGCAAACCTTCAAAATGACCATCGCGATGGTGACCACCGCCGAGATTGAGGACTTCCTCCGGTCCCTCGGATTGTCGGGGCGTTCGCGAAACAATTACCGGCGTGCGATCGCAACCCTGTTCTACTTCGCGGAAACGCGCGGGTATGTCGCCAAAGGCGCGGCGCAGGTCGAATCGGTGGCAGTCGCCAAGGAGGATGAAGGCGCGATTGAGATCTTCACGCCGGAGGAAATGGCGCGAGTCTTGGAACATGCCGAGCCGGCACTGATTCCATTCCTGACGATTGGAGCATTTGCCGGATTGCGGCACGCGGAAATCTCCCGAGTCGATTGGTCACAGGTCCGGCTTGATGATGGCTTGATCGAGGTGAAAGCGAGCAACGCCAAGACGGCGAGCCGCCGACTCGTGCCAATCTCCGAAAATCTGAAACAGTGGCTGGCGCCGCATAAGCAATCGCAGGGAAAAGTTTGCCCTTACGCCAGCATGTCAAAGCAACTGCTCTGGATCGCTGAGGCCGTGCACGAGAAGTGCCAGCAGGAAACGCCGCCGGGAGAGTTTGTTTGGAAACACAATGCACTGCGACATTCGTTCATCAGCTACCGCGTGGCACAAACTCAGAACGTGGCCCAAGTGGCTCTTGAGGCTGGCAACTCGCCGCGGATGGTTTTCTCGAACTATCGCGAGTTGGTCCGTCCCGCAGACGCGGCGAAGTGGTTTTCCATCGCTCCAGCATCTGGCCCCGTTCTCGCAACCTTACACGAGCAGGCACCGGTTGAAACCGCACTTTGAACTGCCTCATTGCCGGTATTCACATCCGGCGAGTGATACTTGATGCCGTTCAGTCCAACTTGTGCTGAACGACTCCGGCGCTCCACTCGAAAGTGTTCGGTCAGATAAGCGTCAACGTCACTGACTTTGAACCTCACGGTCCGGCCAATCTTGAAGTAGGGCAAGTAGCCGAGCTTCATCCAATTGTCGATGCACCGCGTCGTGCATCGCGCGTAGGCGGCGACTTCTGTCTTCGTCAGTAGCTGGCTCATAAGGTGATTCTTTTTCGGTCGCACAGCGAACTTGCTCGCCCAATATGCGCTTCACATTTTGCAGTCGGGAAAGAGGCGCAATCTGAACAAACAAAATGAGAACCCCTTCAGAATGTGGTTCTTCGCGCCGCCAAGGACGTTGACCTGCTGGGCCTCCGCCGAGTTTCGGTCGAAGAAATGGGGTGGAGTGCCATGACTCCCCCTGGTCGCCGCAACGTGTGAACCGTCAAAACGTTTCGATTTGCCTTGGGCCAGGATGGGGACCATCACAGCTCATGCTCACCTCTCCGAAGGGGGCGAGGACCGTGCGTTTTCGATTCCGATGCCGACCGCGCTCCGGCCTCTTCTCGAAAAGCTGGCCAAGGCCAAGCAGAAATTCACCGTGGAATTCCCGTTCCAGCCGTCCCGGCGATGGCAGCAATTCTTCATCAAGGTCAAGATGCCGCACCTCTGCTTCCATTGCTTCCGCGTGACCTACGTGAACCGCCTGCGGCGTGCCGGTGTTCCCCGCCTGCACCCACTCGCGATCCACCAGCAACTTCTTCACGTTGAAGCCCTGGCCGAGGCTCACGCTCGCCTCCTGGGCCAGCGACTGCGCCTTCCACCAACGTCCCGGCCCGGACAGCAGGACGCGCAGCACGCACTCCGCCTTGGGTGAATACAGCGAACGCAGATCCCGCTTCCGGGCGAACGGGTTTTCCTTGCCCTCCTTCGAGATGAACACCTGATCGAAGGCGAGGACGCAATTCCCAGCGAGGTCGGCAAACCCAAAACCTTCCTGGCGGCAGATCTCGGCAGCTCGCGGTGAAATATAAGGAGCCATGACCACGCCGTAGGCATCGGGAAGTTGTTCCTTGAATCGCGCCAACTGGTTTGTCGCCTCGCGCACCACGCGGGGCTGGCCGACCGTCTTCACATCCACCATCACAGTGCTCTTGCCTGCGCGTGTCTTCACCCGAAGGAGAAGGTTCGGCTCGGTCTCCAAGCCCTTCGACTCCTTGATTACCTCTACCTGCACGAAAGGCACCTCCTGAAGGCACTTCATCAATGCGTCCCTGGCTTGGTTAATCAAAGCGGTTTCTTTCATTGCAAGAACCGGTTTCAACCGGCGCTGAAAGATGCCATGCCACTGAAAGCTCCGCAAGCCTGATTTCAGTCAAATCCATGGTTTCAACAGCCGTTGAATTCCATGAGTTTGCTGAAAATGGACGCGATTCCAAACGTGTCCTTGTCGCTTTCGATGGCCCAGATGTTCTCGTAGGCGACGCCGCACTTCCGAAACTCCATCAAGTCGTTCGTGGGATCAGGGCCAGCCAGGAACAGCACCTGCAACTCGCTTGGCTTCCTTGTGCCGACCCGTGAGGCGTGCAAGGCCAGCCAGTCCGCGACCTGTGGCTTCAGGTCGTCATCGACAAAGGTGCCGCTGTGCTCTGCCAGAAAACGCGAGGCGTAATCCAGGGTCTTGAGGAAGACATCCGCCGGGACTACGGGACTGGAGGCACGTTCCGTGGTCAACGCCGTGACCGAGGCCGAGATGATTCGCTCCCTGACGAGATTTTTCTCGGGCTGAGAGTAGCTCTGTTCGCTGGGGTTCATCGTGGCCGTCGTGCGCTACCTGCCAGCGCCGCCTATTTTTTGCCGCGCTCCAGGAGTTTCACGCAGACCTGGTAATCTTCCTCCACCTCCACCTGGGCTTGCTCGTTCAAGGTGCTGAGGTCGCCGCCGCGCTCTTAGAGCAGCTTGCCTTGGGCGTGGGAACCGGTGCGGCGGCAATGGCGAATCCATTCGGCCAGCGTCGACGCGTCGGGACGTTGGTTTTCGGGGATGCCGTCGCCTGCTTCGAGCAGCTTGCAGAAGCGTTGGATTTTCCGGCGCACGGCTTGTTGGCGCTCGCTGCCTTTTTCCCGCTTCTCCTGTTCGGTCAGTGGTGGACGCCAGTTTCCCTCGTCGGTTTGGTAACCGTAGTCCTCCAGAATTTCCTCCAGCCGGGCCTTGGGCTTGGGGTTCACGGCGGCGACGTAGAACTCGAAAATCTGACTGTAGTCCAGCGCCTGCTGCTCCCACTCGGCGCGTTGCGCGGTCACCTTTTCCAGCTTCTCGGTCAGCTCGCGAATCTCCCGCACCAGCTTGCCCCGTGACTCGTCGGACTCATTTTGATCCACGGCCTGGAGCTTGGTGCGCCGGGTCGCGATCTCGGCCTGAAGCTCAATGCCCTTCGGCTCGCTCCCCGCCAGTTTGGCGGCGGTGGTCTTCGTCAGGAACTCGTGGATGCGCGTCCCGGCGCTATCGGTAGTGGCTTGCTCCGCGTCATCGGCTCCGGCTTCGCTTGCCTTCAAATGCCAGCGGCTGATCTGGTGAGAGCCGAGGAGGTCCGGCTCTTCTTTCTCGAACAGGTTCTTTTTGACCTCTTCCTTGACCTCCTCGGCGACCTGACGGAGCAGTTCATCGAAGTTGTGAGCTTCCATCTGACCACGACGGACAAGGCGGCTGACGACTTGATCGTAGATGCGATCCTTCGTCGCGCCGGGGTTGGCTTGCAAAAATTCACGGATGACGACCTGGGCCTTCTCGCGGAACGACTGCTGGTTTTCCGCGCCAGTAAATTGAACAGCCGACCGCTGCTCGCCGGGCTTGGGCTTGCGGAAGTTGATGACCAGATCGCGCTTGGTCACTTTGTCAGCGGTTAATTGGTTATAGGTTTTCTGCCCCGTCTCAATAAAAAGCGCGGACTCGCCTTGGCCAGTAATAAATCCAACGGAAGACATCGTGTCCTGAACCAACGCCCACGTTCCTTCGGATGTATCGTGGTAACAAAGGGACAACCATCGCCCAGGTTTTAAGACTCGATAGCACTCCTGCATCGCCATTCTCAACATGTTGGCCCACTCGGCCTCCGTCTTGTTCCGCGTCTCGTTGACGATCATTTCTTGATCGTGCCAGTCGAATCCGAACCCCTGCCATGCCTCCCAAACGGAGTTCAATTCGCCATACTGAAGTGTGCCGCCGTAGGGGGGGTCAGTGAAAATGTAATCAATGGCATCGGTTGGTATGGCGCTCAAATCCGTTGCAGATTGTGTGGAGACGCAGATCGTGGTGAACAGATGTTCAGAGCCGAGCGAAGCACACTGCGCTTTGTCCTCGAACTGAGGCCAGACCGGCATTTCACGCCCGATCTGGGGAATCATGAAATCCGTGCCTTTCGGCCCGCCACCCCCGCCATCCCGGTGGCGATACATTCTGCTTCTGGAGAGTGAAAGGTTCTCGCCTGATTTCGGGCTTACGATGACAGTTTCTGCTTGGCAGCGTCGAGTTTGAGTTTGGCGATGGTCAAAGCCAAGTTTACCCACTGGTCGGAGAGTTTTCGAAACTTTTTGAAAGTGGCAATCTGAGTGCGGACGGTGGCGCGCAGTTCGGGGCGGATGAACTGAGACGTGCTTTTGCCGCGATGGACGTAGCTCAACTGGTAATAGGGGCCATGCCGTTTTGGATGGTTGGGGTCTTTGCAGCGGCAGCCGGGTTTTCCACAGACGTTGTATTGGCGGGATAGGCTTCCGGGGCGCATGTCTCCCAGGGTCAAGAGGTGGTTTTTGATTTGTTGAGTTTTATCTTCCAAAGATTGAATGCGTTGCTCGATATTCATATCCGATAGCTTAGTAAAGCTATCGGATATGTTAATCTTCTCTTCACTTTATTTTTCCAAACGTCGTCTGCTGATCCTGTGGCTGGCTTGGTGGAAAGCCGTCCAGACTCTTCGCCCTGCCTGCCGTCGGCTTTCCACCTTTCTCTGGCTGGCCACCGTCCTGGCTGCGATCTGCCTTCGCCCCGATCTGGCCGGGGTCACCAGCATGATGCGAAGCCTGGGTCTGCTCGATGGTTGTTATCCCTGTCTTTTACACTTCTTTCACTCCAACGCCCTGCCCTTGGCCGATCTGACGGCCTGCTGGCTTCGGGCCGTCAGAGAAATTCTTTTTGCCCGCCGGATCGTTCGAGTCAATGGTCGCCCAGTGGTGCTGGTGGATGGTCTCAAGCGCCCCAAGGAAGGCCGCAAAATGCCCGGCGTCAAAAGTCTGCATCAGGAATCCGAATGCAACGCCAAGGCTCCTTTCATCATGGGACATTCCTGCCAATGCGTGGCTCTATTGGTCCAGGCCGCCGGGGTTTGCCTGGGCGTGCCCATCGCCTCGCGCATTCACGAAGGACTGGTCTGGTCCAACCGAGATCGCCGATCCTTGCTGGACAAGCTGGGACAACTGCTCCTGGAGTTGGATTGGAAGGAACCCGTCACTGTGGTAGCCGATGCTTACTATGCGGCGGGACGTTTTGCCCGCCGCCTCCTGGATCACGGTCATCACCTGATCACCCGGGTGCGCTCCAACGCCGTGGCCTACGAGCGCCCGCGGCGGCGGCGATCCAAACGGGGACGACCTCGACTCTACGGCAGGAAGCTCACGCTCAAACTCCGCTTCAAGCTCAAGGAAAGTTTTGTCTCCGCTCCCAGCCCGGTCTACGACGAACGCCACGTCACTCTGCTTTATCACACCGAGGACCTGTTGTGGCGTCCGCTCAGACAAGTGGTGCGCTATGTCTGGGTGATCCATCCCCTGCGCGGCCGACTCGTCCTGTTGAGCACCGATCTGTCCTTGCCTCCCCTGGACATCATTGTCGCAGAGCACACTGACTCAAGTCGTCCGCGAAAGCACTCTCGCGCATCGCGAGTTTTTGAACAAGGCCGGAAAGCCAACCCGCCAACTGGACAAGCTGCAATCGGAGATCGCGTGGAACTTGGGGTCCGCGATTTACTACAAGGTGGGCGGTCGTCCGTGGAAGTTGAACGGCGTGAGAAAAGGTGTCTGCTACGTCGGCCTCGCCTACAAGCGCGATGAGAAAAACGCCGATCCGCAGGCTGCTTGTTGCGCCGCACAAATGTTCCTTGATTCCGGTGACGGAGTGGTTTTCAAGGGCAACGTTGGCCCGTGGATGACGGGAAGGCGAGGCCATTTCCACCTGACCACAAACGCGGCCTATCAGTTGTTGAGCCAAGCAATCGAGTCCTACAACGCCAAGCACGACGGGAATCCCCCTGAACAGCTTTTTGTTCATGGGCGAGTTCGTTTTGAAGAGCCTGAATGGAACGGCTTCCTGGAGGCGGCGGGAAAACGCACTCAGATTGTGGGCGTGAAGATTGATGATGGCGATGCTTTCAGGCTCTACCGCGAGCAGGGTTCGATGCCTGTTATGCGAGGGACAGCCTGGGTCCAGGACAGTCGATCCGCTTATCTTTGGTCACGCGGTTTCATTCCTCGTCTCCAAACATATCCCGGCAAAGAAGTTCCGTCGCCGTTGTTTGTTGAGGTCAACAGGGGCGAAGCACCAATCGAAACCGTCCTCCAAGACGTGCTTGCGTTGACCAAGTTGAATTACAACTCGTGCAGATTTGCCGACGGCATGCCGGTTACGCTGAAATTTGCTGACGCAGTTGGTGAAGTTTTGATCAGCGGACCAACTGTGCCCAACGCACCACTTCCATTCAGGCACTACATTTGACGCTGACTTTCACAGGTTCGCCGATGGGTGTTGTGCCAAACAGGGGTCTCGAATGTTTGGCGTTGGACTTGCCAGAACTGGCTTGCAACGCAATCCAGTTTCTGTCACAAATACTGGTAAGTTTATGTGACAATGAAAACGCGATGAAAGTGGCCCAATCAATTGATAAATCAATCCTTCGGTCCATGCGGGCAAAACCGCATGCCCCGGTAGTCGCGCCAAGGCATTTCTCCGAACTTGGCAACCCGGATGCGGTCCGAAAGGCGTTGAGCCGATTGGTGAAGGCGGGGAAGATTCGCCGGATTCGGCGTGGGCTTTACGATCTCCCGCGTGCCCATCCCATCACCGGGCAAACCGCGCCGAACATTATGGCGACGGTGCAGGCGCTCATGGATGGCAGCCATGCACAGTGGCAATTCACGGGAGCTTACGCCGCGAACGCGCTGGGACTGTCGGAGCAGGTTCCAGCCAAGATCATTATTCTGACGGACGGTGTGCCACGAAACGTTTCGTTGGGAAAACTGACGTTGGTGTTTCGTCGCGCCGCGCCGCGGAATCTGCTGGGCGTTGGCCAGCGGGCAGGATTGGTGATTCAGGCTCTCCGTTATCTGAAAGGCAGCGCAGACATGCCGAAGCATGTGGACAAGCTCAGGAAAACCTTGGACGTGGACACCAAGAAGAGTTTGGCATCCCTCACCCCGGAACTCGTGGCTTGGATGCGCCCAATTGCACAGGAGATCATCCGGCCATAGATCATGGATACCGTCCTTCATCTCTCGCAGCGGCAGCGCATCGAACTTTTCGAGCAAACAGCCCAGCAGACCGGCATTCAGGCTGTCATCGTCGAAAAGGACTTCTGGGTTTGCTGGACGTTGAAGGAATTGTTCCGGCTGCCGCAGATTGGCGAACATTTGATTTTCAAAGGCGGCACGTCGTTGTCGAAGGTCTTCAAAATCATTGAGAGATTTTCCGAAGACATCGACATCTCAATTGACCGGGGCTTCCTCGGATTTGGCGGACCGAACGAGCCGGAAGCAGGCGCAAGCAACAAGGAGAGGCAACGACGAATCGAGGCTCTTAAAACCGCGTGCCAACAAAAGATCGCTTCCGAACTTCACCCCGCGCTGACTTCGGCCATCACATCCAAGGTGCAGTCGAACGAGGAATGGTCCCTTCGGACGGACGAGGAAGACGCCGACAAGCAGACGTTACTATTCGAGTATCCATCCAGTTTCGCGCCGGACGCAGTGGGTTATATCCGGCGCGTGGTGAAAATCGAAATGGGCGCGCGCGCGGACCATTGGCCGCACGAGGCGAAGTCGGTCACTCCGTATGTGGTCGAGCAGTTTCCGCAGGGATTCAAAGCAGGGAGTTGCCCGGTTAAAGTCTTGTCGGCGGAGCGAACTTTTTGGGAAAAGGCAACCATCCTGCACGCGGAGTTTCACCGACCAACCGAAAAGGCGATGCCGGAACGGTTCTCACGGCACTACTGCGATTTCCACAAACTGATTCGCAAGGGCGTTGCGAAGTCAGCCACGGCGAAGCTGGAGTTGCTGGCGCGAGTTGCGGAACACAAGACTCTGTTCTTCAAATCCTCGTGGGCCAAGTACGGCGAGGCCGCAAAAGGACAACTGCGGATCGTGCCACCGGAACACCGATTGAAGGCGTTGCGGGACGACTACGCGAACATGCAGCAAATGTTCTTCGGGAAACCACCGGGTTTTGAACAGATCATAAATCTCTTGCGGGAGTGGGAGAGCGAATTCAACCAGCACTAATATATTGCACAAAGCAACCACGAGCGCATCGGCAAGGCTCTCGAAACGTTGAAGGCGGGTCTCCCGGCCTTCGTGGAGCGTGAACTTAAATCAGCGCACGGAGCCAAATGGTGGGCGACGATAAAACAAGTCACCGGAGCAGGAATGCAGGTAGGCGGAACCGGGACACGCTGGAACTTTTTGCGCGCCTCTATGACGAAGACGGCACGCCACCGCTACAAGCCCGCTTGCCCGCGCTTCACTCCCACCAATTGGTGGAAGTTCTGAGAAAGTGTGCCAATTACCCGCGAAGACTCGTAGCCCTTGGAGAGAACTACTTTGTTAGCCAACATTGGAATGAGACAAACGCCCAGAAGGACGGGACTATCCTCCGCGAGACGCAGTTCCCTGCATCGCCAGGCGACTTAATTCTTTCAGGCCCTCATTTCCACGTTGGTAACCCATACAACAAAACACCTCGCGCCTCATGCGAGCTTAACTCGGATTACGATGTGGTTGATCTTGTCACGCTGCCTGATGACTACCTGCCACGCACCAATTTCATTCCAGCTTGCGACAAGATTGAATACCACGGTCGCACACCCACTTTGCCGTGGGAGGGGGCAAACAAGGTCACTGACTGTTACCGTTTATTTTTTAGGAATATGCTTTCCCAATCAGGAGAGCGCACTCTCATAGGAGCAATTCAGCCGCCACAACTGGCACACGTTCACGCCGTTCAGTCGTTGATTTTTAGGAGTTCGTTTGAACTCATCCGCCATAGCGCAGCATCGATGAGCTTGCCAATGGACTTCTTCATCAAGACAACTGGCCGCGGCAGTCTTTTTGGATCGTCAGGATTGATTCCAACATTTGATTCGAAACAGCTTGCAATCCGAGCTCTTGTGTTGAACTGCCTGACCACGCACTACGCCGAGCTGTGGCGGGAGCGCTGGGACGAAGCGTATCGGGAGGAAGCGTGGCTGGGCGACGACCCGCGGCTGGACGCGGACTTTTGGCGCAACCTCACGCCGGAGTGGACGCGGCATTGCGCGTTGCGCACGGACTTCGCCCGCCGCTGGGCGCTGGTGGAGTTGGACGTGCTCGCCGCCCGCGCCCTCGGCCTCACGCTGGCGGAATTGCAAACCATCTACCGCATCCAGTTCCCCGTGATGCGCCAATACGAAGCCGACACCTGGTATGACCAGCGTGGCCGCATCATCTTCACCAACTCGAAAGGCCTCCCCGGCGTCGGTCTCCCCCGCGCCGAATGGAACGAAGTCCGCGCCCTGCAATCCGGCACAGTCAAACGCACCGTCACCGACACCACGCTCCCCACCGGCCCCATCGAGCGCGAAGTCATCTGGCAAGCCCCTTTCACCAAATGCGACCGGGAAACGGATTATGCGACGGTGTGGAGGCAGCTGGAGGAAAAGAGTAAACTTTGAGGAACGATTATGATCACAGCACTGCAAATCAAAAACTTCAAGGGCTGGCAAGACACCAAGCCGCTTCGCCTGGCCCCCATCACGGTGTTTTTTGGCACCAACAGCTCCGGCAAATCGAGTATCGGCCAGTTCTTGATGATGCTGAAACAGACCGCCAATTCGACCGACCGTAATCGGGTGTTGCATCCGGGCGATGACAAGACAGCCGTCGACCTCGGTACGTTTGATGATTTGCTAAATCAGCATGACCAGAGCCAGGAATTGGATTTCTCCCTGGAGTGGGCGCCACCGAAGCCGATGGGAATTGAAGATGTGTTAACAGAGAATAAATTTAGCGGAAGCAAGATTCGGTTTGAGGCGACGATTGGTTTTGAAAACGGCAAGGGTTTGCGGGCCATTTGCCGAAAGTTCAAATACAAATTTACGGGAGAGCAGGACAACTCATTTTTGGCGGGTATGGTGGCGACCGAGGCTGCCGGAGAATTTGGATTGGAAACCGACGGCTTCGAGGCGGTCCGCAAGCAAGGTCGAGTTTGGCCATTGCCCCACCCAACGCGCTTTTTCGGGTTTCCTGATGAACTGAACTCATATTATCAAAATGGGGAAACGCTGAACGATTTGGCCTTTGAGTTGCAGAAGTTTCTCCGTGGCATCGCCTATTTGGGGCCGCTGCGCGAAGAACCCAGACGGCGTTATGACTGGGCAGGCGAAACGCCGGAAGATGTAGGCACCCGGGGCGAACGTTGGGCGAGCGCATTCCTGGCGGCAGTGGACCGTAAAATTATCCTGCCCGGCAAACGGAACGGCATTGGCTTTGAAGCCGTGACGGCGACCTGGTTGCAACGGTTGGAGTTGATCCATTCATTCACGATTGCACCGGTGGGCAAAGGATTGCGCGAGTATCGGGTGCGAGTAAAGGTGGCGGCATCCAGCCCGGAAGTTTCGATTCCCGATGTCGGATTCGGGGTTTCTCAAGTATTACCGGTGGTGGTGCAGAGTTTTTACGCCCCGGCCAATTCCACGGTCATGATCGAGCAACCGGAGTTGCACCTGCACCCGGACGTCCAGCAAAATCTGGCCGATCTTTTCATTGCCGGGGTCAAGTCCAGAGAAGCTGGCAGCAACCGAAACATCCAGTTCATCATTGAAAGCCACTCGGAACATTTCTTGCGACGCTTGCAGCGGCGGATCGCGGAGGGGGAAATCACCGAGAAACAAGTCGCGATTTACTTCTGCGACTCCGCAAACGGCAACAGCACCATCAAGCCATTGGAAGTGGATCTCTACGGGAATATCACCAACTGGCCGGTTGGCTTCTTTGGAGATCAAATGACCGACATCGCGATGATGCAAAAAGCTGGCATCCGCCGCCGCAAACAGGATGCAGCGAAATAATCAACTTGCTGTATGAAAAACATTCCCAAGTGGTGTCTGGTGGATACCAATGTCGCCATCGTGGCGAATGGTAAAAGCGAACAGGCGGATGATTTACTGGTGGGGAAGTGCATTGATGCCATCTTGAAAATCACCAGCAAGGGTGGCCTCGTCTTGGATGCGGGGGATCTCATTTACGATGAATACCGACAAAATCTCAATTTAAGCGGCCAGCCCAACACCGGAGACATGTTCATGAAGTGGGTGCATGATTTTCGGTGGCAGCCGGAGCGTTGTGAGCGGCGGGCGGGAAATCAATTGTCTGGATGAAACCGAACAAACCTTTCTGGAATTTCCCAAGTCGGAGGCACTGAAGAATTTTGACCGGAGCGACCTCAAGTTTGTGGCCGTGGCCAACGCGGGCGAGCCGAAACGTCCGGTCATTGAAGCGGTGGATTTCAAATGGTGGGGTTGGAAAGAAGCGCTGGCTGCAGAAGGAATCGAAGTCGTTTTTCTCGATGAGGCGGTTGCTGAGGCCGGCTATCAGGAGCATCTAGATGATGAATGAAGCTCTGCATAAATTTCCGACAACGCCGCACCTGACCTGGCTGGGTCGGGAAAACGTCCGCGACGACAAGGTGTTTACGCCTGCTGAAGTCCGTTCGTTCTTGTCGGGCGTGGTGGTGGTGGAGGAGAAAGTGGACGGAGCAAATCTGGGGCTGTCGTTGGATCAGGCAGGCAAATTGCGCTTTCAGAACCGGGGCAATTGGCTGAATGGCAAATTGACCGGCCAATGGGAATGCTTGCGGGGTTGGGTCGCAAAACATGAATCACGGCTACGGAAGATCATACCGGCAAACCATATTCTTTTTGGAGAATGGTGCTACGCCACGCACTCGGTTCACTACAATCATTTGCCGAATTGGTTTTTGGCGTTCGACATGTTTGATTCTACAGTCGGAAAATGTTGGAATACGCCCCGGCGAAATTCATTGGCAGCAGGGGCGAATTTATCAGTGGTTCCAGAAGTGTCACACGGAGTTTTTCAACTTGGGGAAATTGAAAACATGCTGGATAGCCGATCTGATTTGGGTAACGACGTGCGCGAAGGTTTGTATCTCCGACGTGAGGACGACGGGTGGCTGGCAAAACGAGCCAAGCTTGTGCGGCCAAACTTTACGCAGGCGATTTCAGAGCATTGGTCACGACAGGTCACCGTTTCTAACTCGATCCGTCAGACAACACTGCATTAAAAAGCATGCTCCCCACCGTCATCAGCCGTGGAGTCGAGGAGGGGATTAAGTCGTTTCTGCGGACGACTTTTCCTTCCTCAACCCCTACATTCGAGCACACGCTGGAGACTTTTCTGAGCGAGCCGGGGCAGGTCTTCAAAGGCCCTTACTACAGTCTGCGCCTTCCCTTCCGGCCAGCGCCGCCGGGTGAACTGCCCTTTAGCGAGATCACGTTTCCGTATCGTCCACACCTTCATCAAGCCAGGGCTTTCGCTCACCTGTGCGGTGACGAGCCACGCTCAACCCTCGTGGCCACTGGGACAGGCTCAGGCAAGACCGAGTGTTTCCTTTTTCCTATCCTCGACGCCTGCGCTGCGCGCGCGGGCGAACTGGGCATCAAAGCCATCATCATATATCCGATGAAAGCCTTGGCCACGGACCAGGCCAAGCGTTTTGCCCAGACGATTCACGCCGACCCCAAGCTTCGCGGCAAGGTGACCGCTGGCCTGTTCATCGGTGGAGACAGTGATCAAACAGTCGAGATGAAGCCTGACGGGCTAATCACGAGCAAAGGCCACCAGCGGGAGCATCCACCTGATATCCTGCTCACTGATTACAAGATGCTGGACTTCCTGCTGCTCCGGCCGGGGGATCTAGGTCTTTGGCGCCATAATGCTCCCGAGACACTACGCTTTCTCGTGGTGGACGAGCTGCACAGCTTCGATGGGGCTCAATCCACCGACCTCGCTTGCCTCATCCGTCGGCTCAAAGCTCGACTGCGAACGCCGGAGACGCATCTCTGCTGTGTCGGCACTTCCGCTACTCTGGGGTCGGTCGAGTCAACGGCGCCACTGATTGAATACGCACAGATGGTGTTCTCGGAACCGTTCGATGCGGACAGCGTCATCGGCGAAGACTTGCTGGATTTGGGAGATGTCGTGGACGGTTATTTCATCCGCTACCACGGCGTGCCCGAACCCGAGGCGCTCGCGTCATTGCCCGGCGATCATACGCGTAACCCAGAAACTTATCTGGCCACCCAGTATCACCAGTGGTTCGAGCAGGACGCGCCATCATCGCTTTTCGAACTGGATGGTCGCCTCGCACTCGGGGAGCGGCTGCGCGAACACAGTTTTTTTCGAAATCTCCTCACGCTGTTGGAACGTTCGGGGCGCAAGGTCATTTCCGAGGAGTGGTTGATACACGAATTGATCCAAATGGTGTCGGCTACGAGCGACGCTGGCTACACCAGGCGATTGCTGGATGGTTTTCTCGCGCTCTGCGCGCACGCGCGATATCTTGATCCCGAATCCAAGAAAACCGCCAACCCCGGCCCGCTCCTGCGCGTGCACGTCCATCTCTGGACGCGAGAGTTGTCGCGCCTGGTTGCGTCGGTGGCTGAGACGCCGCGCATGGCATTTTCCGATGGCCTCAAGGGGGAGGCGCTCAAAAGTCATCTGCCGGTCGTGCACTGCCGGGAATGCGGTGTGATGGGTTGGGGAGGAACGATGCGCGCCAACGCTGACAAGGTGGCCACAGACTTGCAGGCATTTTACAAGGCGTTCTTCGGACATTATCCTAGTCTTCGCTTTTTCTTCCCGGTTTCCGACCTCGACGGTAACGGACCAACGCAGGGTGAGTTCACCCACAAACTCTGTGGTCTCTGTCTGACCGTCAACGTAACCTCCGCAGCCAAGTGTGTCGGCTGCGGAGAGTCCGCCCACTTAATCCGAGTTCTCCTCCACGATCGCACCCGTCGCACCCAGGACAAGACGGAGGCTGATATGGCATGCCCGTACTGCGAAAGCGTTTCGGGGCTGACCATTTTGGGTTCTCGATCGGCCACTCTTACAAGTATCGCGCTTGGCCAGCTTTACACGTCGCCGTTCAATCTCGAAAAACAGGCTCTCGCGTTTTCCGACAACGTGCAGGATGCGTCGCATCGCTCCGGATTCTTTGCCGCCCGGACGTTTCGCGTCAACCTCCGCACTGCGATCCGCCGCGTCATTGGTGCTGCAGACGGTCCGCTGACGTTGGCCGACCTGGAGACACGCTTCCTCGATTTCTGGCGCAAGGAACTCGGCGAATTGGATTTCATCGGGATTTTCTTAGCTCCGAATATGGAGTGGCTTTCCGATTACGAATGCCTCGCGAAGGAAGGGCGCCTTCCCCCTGGTTCAAATCTCCTCAAGTTGGTCGAGCGTCGCACCTCCTGGGAAATCATCGGGGAATTTGGTTTCAACAGTCGGATTGGCCGGACTCTCGAAAAAAGCGGTGCAGCCATCGCTTACACCAACCCGCAGCGCGTCGAACTCCTGGCCGGGAATCTCATCACGCGATTGCGAGAGCGCGCGGGTGGATTTGGGAGCTTGAAGCACGAAGAAGCCAGGTCCTTGCTGCACGGGCTCATCCATCGCCTGCGAACCGGGGGCGGCATTTGCCATTCCGAACTTGACGTCTATGTTCAGCGCGGCGGCGACACCTACCTGCTAAATCAACAGGTTCACATGCCGACTTTTGGCAAGTTCGTCCGTACCCCGGCGTATTTCTATCAGGGCACGGGCAAGTTCCAGCGGTTTGAGCGATTGGTCGCAGGCGGCACGTCGTTGAGCTGGAGCCAGCGCTGGGTCCTCAAGGCTCTGCGCGACACCCCCAACCTCAATGCGGAGTCCACTGCCATCGTGCTGGAGGAAGCCGTGCGCGTGCTAGTTGATGGCGGCATCTTCGCCGAGCGCTCCGTTCAGGGCGACCGGGTCTGGGGAATTCCCGCCAACCAACTGCTGCTGACTGCCGACGTGCGCTTGATGACTTGTCGCCATTGTGGTCACTCCATCTCCTGTGCGCGTTCCGAAGAAGCAGCGTGGGACCTCTCCCCGTGTTTGCGCCCAACTTGCCAAGGGATGTATGCACCACAACCCCCGATTCAGGATTATTTCGGTGATCTCTACCGCTCCGGCGACGTGGTCCGCATCCGCAGCGCCGAGCACACCGGACTGCTCGAACGCGATGTCCGCGAATGGGTGGAAAACCGGTTCATGGCCCGTCCGCCAGAACGTCGCGCGACTGATCCAAACCTGCTTTCCTGCACTCCCACGCTCGAATTGGGTGTCAACATCGGCGACCTCTCCAGCGTCATTCTCTGCACTGTCCCGCCAGCCACTT
>CAMBEJ010000002.1 GCA_945865375.1 Akkermansia muciniphila
TGCGATGCGTGTCCCCAGGGTAGCTCGTGCCTCGCAACCCTGGGCTGAAGGCCGTTGCCCCGTTGGGGCAAAACGCGCGAACGTCAGCGCCGGCACGAGCGCCTTGGAGCGCGAGATCGACCAACAGATTTACGCCCTCTACGGCCTGACGCCGGAGGAAATCGCGATCGTGGAGGGCGCCGCCAAATGAACCCGCCGAGCGAGCGCCGGCTCCCCCGCCTCCCGTTTGCCAAAGCCGAAGCCGGAGCCAGCCCCGGAGCGCGCTTCTTGAGGGCCAAAGGCCCGGCCCCATACCAGCCCAGGGCAACGCCCTGGGTCACCCGTCGCAAAGATCACCCAAGCCCTGAAGGGGCGACCCAACCACCGCGCCCGAACATGGCCCGCCCCTTCAGGGCTGAATGGAAACGGAACCCAAAACCCAGGGCGTTGCCCTGGGCTGGTATGGTTCGCACCGTTGGTGCTGGGAAACCGGAGCGCGACCTGCTCTTCCACGACACCGTGGCCCCGCACCTCGCCGCCTACGCCCCCGAGGCCAGCGCCGCCCAGCAGCGCGACTACCTCACCCACCTCCACCAGACGCTCAACGCCCCCAGCCACCCCATCCGCAACCGCCTCCTCCGCCTCCCCACCGACAGCCCCGACCTCCTAGCCGTCATCAAACAGGAGGGTAAAGTATGAACTACGAACTGACCAAGCACGCAAAGAAGGCTCTGGAGGAACGGGGCATTCAGATCGAGTGGATGGAGCGAACCTTATCCGAGCCCGAATATGTTCTCCCAGACCCAGAGGACGCCACGGTGAAGCGATGCTTCCGGAGAATCCCCGAATTTGGCGGACGCGTCTTGCGCGTCGCCGTGAATACGACAGTTGAACCCAACCGGGTTGTGAGTGTATTCTTCGACCGAACGATGAAAGGAAAACTATGAAACTACACATTGATAAAGCAGCCGACGCGCTCTACCTGCGACTGGATGATTCCAAGATCATCGAGTCCGAAGAAGTCTCGCCGGGCGTGGTGCTGGACTTCAACGAGCACAACCAGGTGGTCGGCATCGAGCTGCTCCACCTTTCGCGTCGTTCGCCCCAACTCAATTTCCAAGAGCTGCAATACCAGACCGCCTGAGACCGGAGCCAGCCCCGGAGCCGCCGCGTTCCTCGAAGACCTCATCGACGCCTGCGTGATGGAGAGCTACTTCCGCGAGCCCATGGCGGAGCGCGACCTGCTCTTCCACGACACCGTGGCCCCGCACCTCGCCGCCTACGCCCCCGAGGCCAGCGCCGCCCAGCAGCGCGACTTCCTCACCCACCTCCACCAGACGCTCAACGCCCCCAGCCACCCCATCCGCAACCGCCTCCTCCGCCTCACCGCCGACAGTCCCGACCTCCTCGCCATCATCAAACAAGAAGGCCGCGTCTAACCCCAGCGGTCTGGTGGTAGATTATCTCGGCCTTGCCGATCAACTCAAGACGGCGCTCGTCACCTACACCGAGAGCAGCGGCCAGGGGAACCCGACCTTTGACACCGCGCAAGCCATCGCCGTGATGCTGGAGAAACACGGCATCGCCTGCGACCTGATGCACGGCTTCCACTGGGACAAGTGGACCACCGGCAAGCCCACCGAGCGCCTCGCCCTCATCCCCGCCGGCCAGGAGCACATCCTCGAACAGGAAGACGGCAAGAAGCGTTGGGTGCAGGTGGTGACGGAACTTTCCCGCGCCTTCGCCCTCTGCGCTGCCAGCGACGAAGCCACGGAGATCCGCGACGACGTTTCTTTTTTCCAAGCCCTGCAAGCCGCGCTGAACAAACGTTGTTGATCCCAAAGTCATCCCGCATGGAACGCGCAAAACTTCGGGCGATCTCCTCGCCGTCTGGGTCGAAGTCCGAGGCGATCAGAATTATCAGCTTCGATTTGCCTGATGTCTTGAAACGCTGTGCCAATTGATGACGAGGCGGCAGTGAGCAATATCCGCGTCCTGAAGTCATCGGGATGCAGTATTGCATCGCCACAGCTTTGACGATGTTTGCGACCGTGTTCTTCTCAACGAGAATCTCGATGTGATTCGGCTGGCTCTGCATCAAGTTGCGCCAGTAACCTCGCAATAAATCTTGAAGCTCCGAGTGAATGAAACCGCGAACGTCTGGCCAGGTGCTCCAGGTGACGATCGGGCGGGTTTCGTCGGCAATAGCCTGCATCGGGATGTGCCCTTTCAGTCTTGCGCGGGTCACCAAATCCACGAGTGACTTGTAAGAGCCGGGGTCGTTGCGATAAACAGAATCGGGTTTGCTGGAATGCCGGAGAGGAGGGCTGTTCAGTAGCCGATAATGAACCTGACGATCCGACAGCGGCCAAAAACTTCGGTTGTCCTTTAGCACCGCGAGAATGGCGTTGAGAAAGCCCCGCTTCGCGAATGAGATAGCGGCACGGTGTTTGCGCTCCCCAATGGCCATGTGGTCGCCCTCAACTGCGGACTGTGCTGCCCTGTGTTCAATTAGGCTTTGATAAGCATCATTCGGATTAATCGTGACGACAACCTCCCGCAATTTTTCGTCGAAGGACTTCTCCCGCTGGCGATTGTACTCGCGCAAGAGGACGAGGAATTGATCGGGATCATCGGTGCGATTGAATTCCAAGACCCGGCAAGGGACCGTTTCAAGATCGGCAATCCGCGCCGCAACGAAGCGCCGATGGCCAGACAGAATGTAATAATCTTGCGTGATAACCAGCGGCTCGATGATGCCATGCTTCTCGATGCTCCTTGCGAGTTCAACGATCTCCGGATCCGTCGAGCACACGGGCTTGTAAAGTTTGTCGTTTTCCGGCGAGGGTTCGATTTCGCAGACGGGAATGTTCCGAATTGGGACATGATCCAATTCTTGAAAAGTGTCGTTGACGTTCGGCGTCTCGTGCGTTAAGTTTTAGTTATCAGTTTTTCCCGCTCCGTGCTCGCCAGCCGGGGCTTTTCTTTTTGGTGGTGGGCTCCAGATGGGTTTCACAGGGAGCCTTTCCCACATCGCCGGTTCAGCCATTCCCGAACCAGAACAAGATCGAATCGAACATTTCGTCCGATCTTCATATGGGGCATACCACTTTTCATGAGGTTGCCTATGGAACGACGGCAAAGGCCCGTCATTTCGGCCACATCATGCTTTCCACCGAACTTAAAGGCTCCCGTCGGTGCTTCGGGAATTATCATTGATTCTTCCATGCGCACCATCAGAGCACGTCCGTGCGCTCAACAGGTGGACACGGATTGCGCGGACTCGCGGCAGGGGATCGGAGTGAACGAAGGGAACGGGGGAGACTTATGGAAGGATCGGGTAGAACTGTTTTCCACCAAGCACACACTCATTGTCCGCGCGAAGGAGGTGCTTTCCCTCCCCTTTCTTTAAGCGAAGTGTAATCTCGATCAGTCCGGTTTCTGGCACACCCCGAGCTTTCGTGACTATCGGCTTGCGGTAATCCCATTGCTTCAGGCCGAGATGTTGGCGCACTTTTTTGTAATACGCGTTTTGCGCGTCGAGAAGGTGAGGGTTCCTCTTTCGTTTCATCAACAGAGCCAACATGTCAGCCAAGGCTTTATCACTGTAAAAACAGAAGCCAGGTTCTCCCAGACCCCAACGCAACCAGGCATGCGTCATAATCAACTCTTCTTGGTTCGCCTGCTCGAACTCCGTTTCGGTAGGGAGAGGTGTGGGTTGCCAATGCTGGCCATGCCTTTTGGAGATTTTCTCTTCCTCCTTTTCGCGCATCTGTCTGAACTGAGTTCGCTGATCCTCGTTTTTGAACGCGGGAGGCACATCCTTCCAGATGCCATGGGTGTGGATTGCTCTGAAAAGCTTGATGCATGCCTTGTCGGTTGTTGCAGTGTCGTTCCCGGCTCTGGCTTTCAAAGCTTCATCGAGCAAACTCCGGTTGAGAAATGCTCCGCCATAATGCATCTGGGCGAGCCTCTCCCACGCTTTCTGAACGCTGGCACCGGCTCTGAATAGGTTTCGGCACTGCTGCGGAAGTTTGCGGGCATTCAGGAGGAACGCCCATGTATCTTCCCGGTTTTCCGCCTCATTCAGAATCGAATCAGGAACGCAGTGAAGGCAAAGCCCTTTGAGAAACGGATCGCGCTTAAGTTCGCTCGGCTTGCCGCCCTCGGGAAAATAGTCTCTAACGATGGGCATTTGGTTTATGCGCTTACAGGCATTTGGATAGAACGGTTCTCGGCGGGCTCCGGTGCCACGGCGAACCATGCGAGACCTTCGGCTTTTGTGGCGAACGCTTTGTAATTCGAGTGAATCATCGCAGGGCTGTTTCCGGCCTGGGCGGCGGTCAGATTCTCGTTTGAGAAAGCGGCAAAATGGAAGGTGCAATATGCGTGGCGCAAGCCGTTGCGGCGGGCGGAGATCTTCAGTGAGGTTCGCAGAGCGCCAAAATCCGTGTGAAACTTATCTAAGCAGTGATTCCAGACGGGTCCGGTGGCGGTCGAGTAGGGCCGAAGCCAACCCGCCAAGGAGGGAACGATCTCGACCAAGCGCCGCCGTTGGGTCTTGGCCACCGATTGCGAGATCTCGATGTGCCCATTGATGCGGAACACGTCCTTCCACGTGAGCCGAACCGCCTCCTGTAGCCGGAGTCCAGCCAGTCCGCACAACGCGATGACAGGGGCGAGGTGCTTGTGCTGGATCTCAGCGCTCGCGGTTCTCAGTAACGCAGACAGCTCCTCCGGTTTGTAGAACTCGATCGATTCCGTGGCGCAATCTTCAGTTGCCATCCGATCGGCCTCAAAGAGTCGGTGGCCTCTATCCAGGTAATTTTTGCGGGCGCACCATTTGAGAAGCATGGTCACGACCATACGCCGCCCGTTTCGCGTTCGAGGTGAAACGTCCGCGTGATTTGAAATGTAAGCGTCGAGCATGTTGCCTGTGAGATCGCATACGTCGGTGCCTGGAAGCGTGTTGGCGAACTCCATGAGCCACAAACCTACCGTGTAGTTGTAGGGCTTCGAAATTTGCGGACGCTTTCCGTTTTGGGATACGGTCAAGTGCTCCCGCCCTTGCATGAACTGCTCGACGGCCTCCTTCAACCCCACGCGCTTGACCGTGGCCAATGTCTTAATGAAGCCGTCGATGGCGTCGGTCAGGTTGGGGCTCTTGAGTTTGGTTGCGGCCTCGGCGAATCGGCTCACGGCCTCCGACAGGCCCACCCGGATGCCGGTTTCGGCGTAGAGGCTTTGGAGTCGTTGGAGCGCATCCAGGGCTTCGCGGGATTGTGTGTTTGAAAGCGCGGCGGCTTGAGAGCCACCGGCGATGTCTCGAACGAGCTTCTCCGCAGCGGTCTTGGCCTCGGTGTAGGATGCGAAACTGGAAACACGGCGCTTGCCTCCCACGTAGGCAGAAACGCGATAAAAAGGGTAACCCTCGGTCTTCCCGTAGATTTTTGCTTCGATCTTCCGATGTTCGATGGTCACCGGGAACTTCATGGGGCTTCTGCCGGGGCGGGGTGAATTCTGTGCGGAAACTGTGCGTGAGGGAAAATCAGCATCGACTTTGGGCTCGGCTGGATCTTCGTTAACTCCTTCACTTTCAAGATGTTTGAGATGGTCGGAGCGACAGGATTTGAACCTGCGACGTCTTGCTCCCAAAGCAAGTGCTCTACCAGGCTGAGCTACGCTCCGACGAAGCCTGAGACCATTATGATTGCCACCATCCCGACAAAGTAGCAACGCTGAATTCGAATTCTTTTTTGGAGTGGGTCGGTTAGCGGGAGGCCTCGGTTTTTGCGAGTTCGGCGAGGATGAACTTTCGGCGATGGATCACCTGATTCCTGAGTGATTCGGTATGTTTCCTGAGCTCAGCGAGCGCTTGATTTGGGCTCTGGCCGAACGAAGAAGCGCGGAAGCGGACTTCGGGTTCGAGTTGCTTTTCGAGTTCATTGATGATCGGAAACATTGCTTTTTCCGTAAAGACCGAATTGCAGAGTTGATTGAATCGTGCGAGAAAGCGCTTTCTAAACTCCGGATTGGCGAGGAGTGGAGCTCAGAACCAACCTGGTGGACGCCACCAGGTTGAGCTGCCAAACGGGCTTCTTTGGAACATGCTTTTCAGGTCGCCGGGCGCTTGGTCGCCGCGCATAGCATAGGTCAAAGGCATTTCATACCAATTATAACTCGAGGAGGCCCCGTCATAATCGCCCCAAGTTTTGTCTTCATCCCAGGGGATGACGCCCCATTTCCCGCCCGGTTTTAGATCATGATAGACGGAGTGGTTATTGAAGAATCCATCCCAGTTCTGGAGGCACATGTTCACGGCGTAATAATTGATGAATTCAGCCACGTTGAAGTGCTTTTCAATCACCTTCCACTGAGCTTGCCCCCGTGTTTGTTCGAGATCGGCCACAAGCTGCTTGAGATCGTCGTGTCCCGTGGACAGGTTGGTCTTTTTCTCGTGCTGGCCCACAAGGTTTTGACCATGCCAAAGAATCTTGAACAGGTTGGCATTCTCATCTCTTCCAGTGCGTTTGAGGAAGCGGCGATTGGGCTGCTCAACCAGCAAGTGGTAGCCCACCGGGCGCCCATTCATCCAAACGCGCAAATAGCCCCTTGTGGGCGAGGGCAACCCGGCTTTGCGGAACAGTTCATAGGCCATATGTTCGGCGAGGACATACCGGGGTTGGTATTCAAAAATCACGTTGATGTCCGTCGTGCCTTCAAACGGTTGGTCTTTTCGGAAATGAACTTTCCAGCCGCCCTTTTGGCTCACCACGCGAACATTGTCGAACACTTGTATGGGGGCTCCGTTTGGAGGGGCGTAGAGCAGAGAAGGATTTCCTCGGCTGGCTCCGGAACCGGAAGTCTCGGCCCCACCAAACGGACGTGGTGGCCGCGCCTGGTTTCCTTTTCCTTTGCTGGCAGATTGCTGGATGTAAACAAAAGGGATGAATGCGTTACATGATCTCGTTCAGCACGACGTCCGAATCCGCCCTAGCGAAACTTGACACAAGGAACAGAAGGACGGCGAGGGATGGAAGGGAGGGCGGGCGCATGGGGGCGAGTGGGTCAGCGGCTAGGGTTTAGAGGCTGCGACCTTTCCAATCAGCGGCTTCGCTGCCGTCTTCCGCCACTGCTCCGTGACCGCCCAGAGGTTGACGGGGCTGATGGATAGGCCATACGGCAGAAAACGGGTGCTGCCATCGGCGAATGCGAAGTTAGACCCGCCTTTCCCAGAAGGCCCGGTTTTGTGTCTTCGGTGGTCTATTTGTTCGACATCATTCCCCTCATTTCCCTGGTTGAAATCCATATGGACATGGCGCGAACCCGAAATCTTCTCACCGAAAGCGACGGTCTCGGAGGGGTAAGGGATGACGCTTTCCTTAAGGCCGTGCGGCCAATTCCATTTGTCATAGAGCGCAAACTCTTTTTCTGAGAGACTGGCGCGGAAGTAATCGTTCCACCCATTGATCACGTAACTGCGGGTTTCGAGGAACCGATCCTGAGGGCATTTCAGCACCGCCGTATCCTTGTAGTAAGGTTGGAGAGAAAAGATCCAGGAATTGGTGAGAGGCCTGCGGGGAGGGAACTCTCCGTCGTGGTCGGTGGCGTACATCGCCAGGGCGAGGTTCACCTGCCGGATGTTCCCCAGGCATTTGATGGAGTTCGCTTTGCGTTTGGCTCCGGCCAGGGACGGCATGAGCATGGAGGCGAGGATGCCCAGGATGCTGATGACCACGAGCAACTCGATCAGTGTGAAAGCGCGGCGAATTTCGGGTTGAGGTGGGTTGAGGGAACGGCCAACACCTTGAGAGAACTGGGGAGGTCCGTGGTGGAAATTCATAAATTCAATCCTAGTGAGACACCTGAAAGGTCTCAGAGTTACAATCTCCTTCAAGTCCGGCGGCTTGGCAAGAGTGGGAGTCTCTGTTTATGAAGAGCAGGGCAGGTCTGCCCCACCCTGCCGGTCAAAATGAGAACTGCTGGTTAGAATTGTTAAGGTCTTGACCTTGACAGGCTTAAGCACGTAAGTTGAGGTGTTGGTTGGCATAATTCATGTTCGCGCAACTTAAAGGCCTGTTTTCCAACGATATCGGCATAGATCTGGGTACGGCTAATTCCCTAGTCTATGTGCGTGATCAGGGGATTGTATTACGTGAACCTTCGGTCGTGGCCATCCAAGCGGGCACGACCAACGTTCTTGCCGTGGGTGAGGAAGCCAAACGCATGCTCGGGCGCACCCCCGGTAACATCGTCGCCATCAGACCCATGAAGGACGGAGTGATCGCTGATTTTGAGATCACCGAGGCCATGCTGAGGCATTTTATTCAAAAGGTTCACCATCGAAAGCTCATCGCGCCCCGTGTTGTGGTCGCGGTCCCCTCGGGAATCACGGAAGTGGAAAAGCGGGCTGTTAAGGACTCAGCACTGCACGCCGGCGCTCGGGAGGTCTATCTTATCGAGCAACCAATGGCCTCAGCAATCGGAGTGGGGCTGCCAGTGCATGAACCGGCCGGCAATATGATCGTGGATATCGGCGGTGGAACTTGTGAAATCGCCATCATTTCACTCGCGGGAATTGTGTTCAGTCGCAGTCTGCGCGTGGGAGGGGATGAATTCGACGAGACGATTGTCGCGCACATGAAGCGTGCCCATAACTTAATGATAGGTGAACGCACTGCCGAGGAGATCAAAATTAGGATTGGCTCGGCGTACCAGTTGGAACAAGAATTGACGATGGAAGTAAAAGGCCGGGATCTCAGCGCTGGGTTGCCAAAAACAATCAGCGTCCGTTCTGAGGAGATCCGTGATTCCCTGAAAGAACCGCTTGCCAGTATTTTGGAATCGATTCGTCTTACGTTGGAGCGCTGTCCGCCAGAACTTTCGGCTGACCTAGTCGATCGTGGTATCGTGATGGCCGGAGGTGGGGCGCTTTTGCGTGGGATCGACCGAATGGTGGCAGACGAGACAGGGTTGCCTGTGCATATCGCTGAAAGTCCCTTGACGGCCGTTTGTGAGGGGACAGGGCGCGTGCTCCAGGAACTTCAATTTCTCAAGAGAGTGGCTTCTTCTTCCAGCAGGACATAGCGCGTTCGCCCTGAAGACGGTGGTAGGGGTAACCGGATGTCGAAAAGATCGAACTACGTTGCGTTGGGCGTGGTTGGGGTCCTGGTTTTAATCATACTGGGACTTCCAGCCAGCGTGTCTTCGCGTCTCAAACTCGCCTTAGGGGGCTTGTTTCTCCCTTTGTTCGGCCTGGCAGGTTCCGCTCAGGGGTTCGCTTCTCAAGTCTCCACCATTCTCCCAACCCGGCGCGAGTTAGCTGAGGATCTGAACAAGGCGAGGTTCGAAAACGAGCAACTGCGATTCAAGCTTGAGCAATTTGAGGGGGTTTGGCGTGAGAACCAATTGTTGCGCGACTCCTCGGGATGGCAGCGTCGATCTCCCATGAGGATGAAGCTTGCCCGGGTGATCGGCCGAGATCCCGCGAATTGGTGGAACACTCTTCAAATCGATCTGGGGAGCCGTGACGGCATTCAGCCCGACATGCCGGTGCGGACTGCGGAAGGACTCGTGGGCAAGGTAAACCAGGTGGGTTACAGCCGCTCACAGGTCGTCGCGGTGGGCGATCCGAACTGCCGGGTGCCGGCGATGGTCGAGGAGACCCGGGACACGGGAGTCGTCGTTCCGGCCTCCAACGGCGGGGTGGACCGTCAATTAGTGGACCTTAGTTTTTTGCCTGGATCGAGTCCGCTAAAGCCCGGGCAGAGAGTGGTGACGAGCGGGTTGGGGGTTGTTTTCCCGAAGGATATTTTGATCGGGCGAGTGGCGGATGTGCGGAGCGTTGGCTACGGGATGTATGCCGAGGCGAGGGTTCGGCTGGAGGTGAATTTGAATCGAATTGAACAGGTATGGGTAGTCTTTCCTTAGCCGGAGTTCAGGTCCTGTTCCTCGCGATCGCAGCTTGGCTGGCTGTGTTCGCTGGAACGTGGTGTTCGTCATGGCGCGTCCTGACAGGGGTGCAGTTTGATCTACTTCCCGCCCTGATGGTGTATGCGGGTCTGACGCGCGATGTGTGGACGGTGACCGCGCTGAGCGTGTTTGCGGGCTTGGCCTTCGATTCCTTGTCGCTGAACCCTTTCGGGGTCACTGTGCTCCCTCTTTTTTTTGCAGGTTGGTGTGTGTACGTGAATCAGGATTTGATTCTTAGGAAAGAATCGTATGCACAGTTTGTGCTCGGGGTTGCCGCCGGCGGGTTATGCCCGCTGGCGAGCCTGGTTTTGATCACGGTGTTTCTCGGGAACGAAATCGAGCCCCCTGTGCTAGGTTGGAGATATGTGCTGCAATGGGGGGTTGGCTCGCTTTGCGGCGGCGTGGCGGTACCCCTCTTGTTTCGGGCGGGCGCGGCGGTGCGGAGTGGGTTTGTTTATGAGGTCGTTCCGGACAACCGATTTCGGGGCGATCGAGAAATCAAACGGTGGAAAGTGTGACGCATGTTTGTCTTGGACCAGATTAAACGAGGCGACCGCCAACTCAAGGCGGTAGCAGTCGCCATCTTAGCTGGAGTCCTTGTCTTGCTGGGTGGGGTCTGGCACGTGCAGGTCATGAACGGGAAGAAGTATGAGCAGAGCCAGCACAACCAGTCCTACCGGACCGTGCGGCTTTCGGCGATACGCGGCAAGATTTTGGATCGGAACGGGGCGTCTCTTGCGGAGAACCGGCCCAGCTATGGGGTGTATGTGTATCTCGAAAATTTGCGGCAGCAGTTCAAGATGGAGTATTTGCGAGCGCGGCGTGCTGTTTTAAAGGCCCAGTCCGATGCCGCAGAAAAGGAGACCTGGTTCCGTCGTGTTCTGGTAAAGTTGCACTTTAAAAAGTCCACATCCCCCCCGCCGGGGCTCACGCGATCGCAGGCGGAAGCATTGGGGCGGAAGTCTCGCTATCTGGTGGTCAGCAACCTGACATTTCAAGTCAGCGAGTTTTTGAATCGTCCTCAAATTCTGTCTGAGTCAGCGTTCCACCGGCATTACGAGGATGAACTGGCATTGCCCATGCCCGTTTTGGATAATTTATCGCCTCGGCAGATTGCCAGGTTTTCGGAGAGAGCGGCGATTTTTCCTGGTGTGGAGCTCGAATTTCAACCCCGGAGGTCGTATCCCAACGGGGCTGTGGCGGCCCATGTGTTGGGCTACCTCAATCGTGAGAAGAAGTACCGCGATCCGGATGAGGAAATGAGCTACAACTATCATCTGCCTGATTTTCAAGGCCGTTCTGGTTTGGAAGCCGCTTTCGACACAGAGTTGCGTGGCAAACCCGGCAGGAAATCGATGTTGGTGAATAACCTGGGCTATCGAGAAGATGAGACTGTGTGGGCCAGTCCCGAGCCTGGGAAGAACGTTGTTCTGACCCTCGATTTGGCCCTGCAACGGGCGGCCGAGACTTCCATTCGGGGCGAGGGGGCTGAGGTTTGCGGGTCGGTGGTGGTGATGGATGTGAGGAATGGCGATATTCTGGCGATGGTCTCATCCCCGAGCTACGATCCCAACCGATTCATGGCCCCTATCTCACAGAAGGATTGGAGTGAGCAATTCGACGATCCAAAGCTGACTCAGATGTTCAACCGGGCGACTTTCGGGAAGTATCCACCAGGGTCGATTTTCAAGATTATCACAGCGCTGGCATGCATGGAAGCCGGTGTGCTGGACCCGACGAACACGATTTACAGCCCGGGTATTTTTCAATTTTCCAACCGGCGCAGCAGGCCCATCAACGACACAGCTCCTGAAGGAATGTATGATTTTCTGAGAGCGTTCAAGCGGTCGAGCAACACCTATTTCATCGTTCATGGATTGAAGGCACGAGCCGAGCGTCTCATAGACATGGGGCAGCGATTTGGGCTGGGCCTGAAAACTGGGGTGCCTGTTTTCGCGGAAACGGCCGGCGATTTTCCGACATTGGATCAGGCAAAGCAGCCGGGTTTTGAGCATCACACCGCGTTGATGAGCATCGGGCAGGGGCCGATCAGCGTCACGCCGTTGCAGATGGCGGTGATGACGGCGGCCGTGGCAAATAATGGGAAGGTGTTCAAGCCCCGTCTTGTATCCCGCATCGAGACCCAGGCGAGTGATGGGCCTCAAACGGTGAGGGATTTTCCCGCAAGCCAGCTTTTCGGAACTTTGGGGGTTCAGGAGCAGCATCTGCAGTGGATCCGGGAAGCCATGCGGGCGGATGTGCTGGACCGAGCGGAAGGCTCGGGCTACCGGGCCGAGGTTCCCGGCATGGAGGTATGCGGAAAAACCGGCACGGCGGAGGTTAAATCAGGCTCCATCGTGGTGAAGAAGGTGACTTGGTTTGTTTCGTTTGCGCCATTGAGCCAGCCAAAGTATGCGGTGGTCGTGATGGTGGATGAAGGCGGTTCAGGTGGGAAAACTTGCGCTCCCATCGCGAAGCGAGTCTATGAAGCCATTCTGAAGATGGAGCGTTTTCAAAAGGGCCTGTTGCCCAAAGGGGCTTCCGTGGCGTCGGTGAATCGCGTGGGACCGTGGGTTGCCCCTCTAAATTGAACCCCGTCGCCTGATGCAGAAATCATTTCCAAGTCCAAAACCAAGTTTTATCGAGTGGCCTTTGATGATTGCCGTTGCAGGTTTGATGGCCATCGGTGCAGCCTTCGTCTACAGCGCCACATCGAGCAATTCAGAGGTGGCGCAGCTTCCCTGGTTCCGACAATACGTCTTCCGACAAGGGGTTGCTTATATGCTGGGTGTGGGATGCGCTGGTTTGCTTTGCCTTATAGACTACCACATCGTGGTGCGGTGGGCCTTGGTCTTTTATTGGAGCACGATATTGCTGCTGGGGGCCATTCCATTCATCGGTGTTTCTCGATTGGGAGCTCGGCGATGGATTGATTTCGGGTTCCTCTCGATTCAACCGTCGGAGTTTGCCAAACTCGCTTTGATCTTGCTGATGGCGAACTTTCTAAGCCGTCCGCCTGATGAATTGCGACGGGCGAGCGTCTTGTTAAAAGGAGTGGGCCTGACCCTGCTACCGTTTGCGTTGATCCTGAAGGAGCCCGATTTGGGGTCCGCGTTGGTTTTGTTGCCTGTGACATGGGTGATGATGCTGACTGCGGGAGTGCCTGCAAAGTTCCTGTTTTGGATGGTGGGAGGCCTTATTTTGCTTGTGGGCCTGATCCTGGTGGACGTTCTGCTGGCACCACCCCAGTGGCAGATCAAGCTCGAGGAATATCAGAGGCAGCGTTTGTTGGTGTGGTTTAACCGGGATTTTGCACAAGCCGATGCCACTCCCGCAGAGCGGACGCGTCTGCGTCAGGTGCAGAAGGAGAAGACCTACAATGTCGAGCAGGCCCTCATCTCCGTGGGATCGGGCGGGCTGACCGGAAAGGGATGGCGTCAAGGGGCACAAAGCGCCCTGGGTTACCTCCCGCGTCGCGTGGCGCACAACGACTTCATTTTCTCCGTGATTGCCGAGGAGAAGGGATTCATGGGCAGTCTTGCCGTCATTTCACTCTACACCGTGGTGTTTTTTACCGGGCTCAGAATCGCGGGCCAGGCCCGTGATCAGCTCGGAAAACTTCTGGCTGTGGGGGTTGTGACGCTCTTGTTTGTTCACGTTTTCATCAATATCGGCATGAATATCCGACTCATGCCCGTGACGGGGATTCCACTGCCGTTGTTGAGTTATGGCGGGACTTCAGTGCTTTGCTCGTTACTGGCTTTGGGCCTTTTGCAGAATGTATCCATCTATCGCAAGAATTACTGACATCGAACGTATCTCTATTTATCTATGAGTGACCGACATTTTTCCCGTCGCCGAGGAGGACCTCAGCGATTCCGACCGTCCGGCGGCTTGGCTGCGCGCACGGCGAAACCCGATCGCGACGCCCTCGAAGCCCGTGCTGAAGCCGTTGGTGACAAAACCGATTCCGACTCGGTTTTCGATAAATCCCGCCACGAGCGTGAGATATTGCGAGCAGAGAACCTTGCCGCAGGGCTGCCCGAGGATGCCGTGGACCGGGACCGCGATGAAGTGGAGGCGGAGGAGGCGGAGGCGGTCGAGGATAAGCTCGCTCCGATTGTTCCCATCCCCGTTGCGATCGCCGCGCCCAAAAAGAAGTTCGAGCCGGTTCGGGTGCCTGACCCAAAACCGCAGGGCCTTGTGGAAGCGATCTACAACGCTGCCAACAAGATGATCGACAAGGTGAAGAGGTTGATAAAACCGATTGAGCGGAGCCACAAGGAATTGATCATCAATTCGGAATCCTTGGAGATCCGGGTCGCGGTGCTGGAGGATGGACGGCTTGAGGACTTCGGGATTGAGCGGACTAGCGAGGAGCGTCTGGTTGGCAGCGTCTTTAAGGGCAAAATCAAAAATCTCGAAGACGGACTCAAGGCGGCGTTTGTGGACATCGGCTTCGAGAAAAATGCATTTCTTCATTACTGGGATATTGTGCCGAATAACTTCGACAGCGGCGTGGAGGTTGTGGAGCGAGACAATAAGCGGCGGGAACGACCCCGCGTGACGCAAAAGGACATCCCCCGGGTCTATCCTCCGGGGAGTGAGATCATTGTCCAGGTGACGAAAGGCCCGATTGGGACCAAAGGCCCTCGGATCACGACGAATCTAGCCCTTCCGGGGCGTTATCTGGTGCTGCTGCCGAACTCGGATCAGAGCGGGATTTCCCGCAAGATTGAGAACCCCGACGAGCGGCATCGGCTCAAAAACATCCTGCGCGGCCTCACCATTCCAGAAGGCATGGGAGTGATCATTCGCACGGTCGGAGAAGGGCAGCAGGCGCGATATTTCGTCCGTGATCTTGCGCTGTTGGTTGAGGAATGGAACTTGATCCAGGGCCGCATCAATTCCCAGGGGGCAGCGACGTGTGTGTTTCAGGAGCCGGATCTGATAGAACGCACTGTGCGCGATTTTCTTACGGAGGATGTGGAGCGAATTGTGGTCGACAATAATCAGCAGTTTGAGCGGATTCGCACAATGATCGGGAAGATTTCAAAACGTTCGGTGGCGAAGGTCAAGTATTACAACGAGTCACAGGCCTTGTTTGACCGGTTCACCATCACGAGGCAGCTTGAGAATGCTTTCTCCCGCCAGGTTCACCTGAAGAGCGGGGGCTATATTGTCATCGACGAAACGGAAGCCTTGGTGGCCATCGATGTGAACACCGGTCGGCACAAGAGCAGCAAGGACCAGGAAAGCACGATTTTGAAAGTGAACCTCGAGGCTGCCGAAGAAATTTGCCGTCAGCTCCGGCTTCGCAACATGGGGGGGCTGATCGTGCTGGATTTCATCGACATGAAATCGCGCCGTGACCAGTTGAGCGTTTATCAGCGGGTGCGTGACGGGATGCGGCGGGATCGAGCCAAGACGCATGTGTTACCGATCTCCCAATTGGGATTGATGGAGATGACCCGGCAGCGGCATACGGAGAGCGTACGTTCGGCGGTGTATGACGATTGTCCGGACTGCAAGGGACGTGGAAAAGTGAAGAGCTCACTCACGATGAGCGTGGAGATCCAGCGCAAGTTGGGCGAGATCCTGAAGCGGCGCCAGCGTGATGAATCCGATTTTCAACTTCGTATCGTGGTGAACCCGACCGTCTTAGAGCGGTTGCGCACCGAGGACGAGCGACTGCTCATCGCGATGGAGAAAAAATACTTTGGCAAGCTGTCCTTCCGCGCCGACCCATCGTTTCACGCCGAACAATTCAAGATCGTGAACGTCACCACAAACGAAGAGATGGCGAGCGTCGGCGGGTGACGTTTGGACCTCAAATCTTCGCTAATTGACACGAATTTGGAACAAGCCGATATCGATGCCTGTCTTCGATTCGCTTGCGCCCTCGCAAACGATGAAGCGGCGTGAAGATTGTCATCGACATGAACCTCAGCCTGGAATGGTTGAGCCTTCTTGAGAAGCGCGGATGGGACATCTGCCATTGGGCAAATATCGGCAAAATCAACGCGACGGACATCGAGATTTTTTCCTGAGCGCGTTCGAACCAGAACGTCATTTTCACAAGAGATCTCGATTTCACCAGAATCTGAACTCAGTAAAACGACCCTGTTTAGCCTGATGCTCGAGCAACTCCAACTCCCCGCTCCTAATCCTAGCCAAACAGATTTGAAATTTGAACCACAGAGGCACAGAGGCACAGAGGGTGAAAAGAGAGGGGGAAAAGTTTGGTTTCATTGTTTGTTCTTCTCTGTGCCTCTGTGCCTCTGTGGTTCAAAATCTGAGAGATAATTCACCGAGATTTAGGATTTAAGAATCTAATCGTAATCGTAATCGTAATCCACCCCTCTATTCCAAGGGCAACACCCGAGGATGAGGATTGCGACTAGGAAAAATGGAGGAATTGGGGTTGCGCATTCCGGTCACGAGGTCAACCGATTTTACTGAGTTCTGAGAATCTTGTTCCTGACTCATGCGACTGGACCAAGCGTGATCCTGCTCCGTGTCGAAAATGACCTGGATGCCAGCGCTCAGCTCAGAATCTGTGACTACATCGAGACTGCGAGCCCAAGACTAACGGCGGGAGCCATTCTTGTGATTGATGAGGCGTCCGCCCGGGTTGTCGAGGGTGAAGCCTGTCACATGGGCGGCTTCGCCAGCGAGCGGCACGGGGCTGGTCACGACGGATTCGGTGGGGGAACGAGCCAACAACTTGTTGTGGGCATAGTGGAGCCCCTCACATGCTTATTTGCTGGTCGACGGTTTCGGTTTGGTTTTGTTGAGCAGGCTGACGTCCGCCAGGTCCTTTTCGCGTCCGGAGGCTTGCTTGTTGCGAATGAGTAGATCCCGGCTCAAGAACGACACGCGTTCTTCATTGAGGATACCTTGGCTTGGCTGGCGCCAAGCTTCTTCGAATGACACACCACTGATTCCCGTGAGCAAATCAATTCTGTTTGGTTCCACGCCCAGTTGAACCACGAAGTCCGGACGCAGGAAATCTTCCCGGGCCAGGCCGGTGTTTCCAAAACCGAAGGCTTCGATCACCCGCATCATACGGTCGGCGTTGGAGGATTCTGGCCGGATAAAGATGTCGATATCCCCGGTGTAGCGAGGGCGGCCATGGAAGGCCAGAGCCCAAGCTCCGACGATCAAGTACTCAACTTTCTCCTGATTGAGCAAGTGGATAAACTCTTGCAGATCTTTGGATAACGGCCTCATCTGGGTTCCTCGCTGCGATCAATTCCAGCAATATCCGTAACTTTTCGTTCCCACTCATCTCCCGATAGCGGGCCTCGTCCGCCTCGTCGGCGGCCTGATGGGTCTCAAAGGTTCTGACGACACGTTCCATGAAAGTTTGTTTCGATGGCCGATTATGGCATTTCCTTGGTGTGCTTGCCAACAGGAAGTCAGAGCCGAAGGCCGCACGTCTTCTGCCTTCGCTCGATGAAGGCGATGATCTTCACTTCCTCTCAAAGCCCTCTTTGCCTCGATTGCGTCTTTCCTCGTCGTCTGCTTCCTGGCCGCCGTCCCGTTGCGGTCCCAAGCGCAGACTGTCAAACCGGAACTCAAAAACGTAAAAGCCGCCCAACGACCGGATTCCTTCTACGTGGACATCACCTATGACTTGGTCGCGCCGGACGGCGTGCAGGCCGTCGTGATCGTGGAAGCTTCGGCCGATAACGGCGCGAAATACGACGTGCCCATCAGCACCCTTACCGGAGATTTCGGCATCGTCAAAACGGGCCTGGGCAAACGCATCGTTTGGAATGCCTGGAACGATTGGCCGGGGAAGCAGACCTCTGCTGCTCGCGTGCGACTGTCCGCGGACGGCCAGATCGTTCCGACCACGCCCGCGCCGCGCGCGAATCTTGTTTGGATCCCGCCCGGCGCCTTCACCATGGGCAGCCCGGCGAATGAGAAGAATCGCGGTGGCGACGAAGGCCCGCAAACACAAGTCTGGATTAGTCGCGGCTTCTGGATGAATCAATACGAGGTGACCCAGGGTGAGTACCGCGAGATCATGGGTGCCAATCCGAGCTCCTTCACGGGCAACGATCGGCTGCCGGTGGAGAACGTGACATGGACTCAAGCAGTGGATTATTGCGCCAAATTCACGACTCGTGAGCAAAATGCGGGCCGTCTGCCCACCGGCTCCGTGTATCGGCTGCCCACGGAGGCGGAGTGGGAGTATGCCTGTCGCGCGGGCACGACGACCCGCTTTGGTTTTGGCGATGATTCGGAAAACGACCTCTTCAACCTGCTTCGAGCATTTGCGTGGTTCGATCTCAACGCAGGAGGCAAAACTCATTTGGTGGGCGAAAAAGCGCCCAACCGCTGGGGCCTGTTCGATATGCACGGCAATGTCTGGGAATGGTGCGGGGATTGGCATGGTGAGTATCAGGGAGGAAGTGTGTCCGACCCCAAAGGTGCCAGCTCGGGCTCGTTCCGCGTGATCCGGGGCGGCGGTTGGTCCGACACCGGCGGCAACAGCCGTTCGGCGAAACGCAACAACAACTCGCCGTCCAACCAGAACAACAACCTCGGTTTCCGCGCCTTGCTGGCCCCAGCTCAACCGGGAGCGGAATCGAACTTCCGGCTGACCCGGCATCCATCCTGCCCAGCAGCCTCTCCGACTGCCTGGCAAAGGCGGAAAGTCCGCACGGTGTGAGTAGCCCGCTGGATGGCGGTGCCGAAAGCTCCGTGCGGACGCTGCCATCGATAAGCAACACACACACAGCCGTCACCTTTTCTTTCCCGATCCCGCCAGCAATCGCCGGTGCAGAACAGAGGGCTCCAACCGCATGAACTTGCCCGTCCAGAATTGGAGAGCCTGCGCGAGGGGGATGTGGGCAACACTGTGGTCTTTGGTCACCCTGGGGTTTGCGTTCACCACTTCCATTTTCGCCGCCGAAGACACGTTCCATTTGACCTCCGAATCGCCCGCATTCCCGTTGGACACGCGCCCAATCACTCCCGATGCCACACCAAAATCCACTCTGCTGATCGCCGAGTCTGATCCGTTTCCTTTGGACACACGCCCGATTGTGGGTGAGCAAGCAGGTCCAACGCGCCTTGTGGCCGAATCGCCGGCTTTTCCTCTGAACACACGACCGATCAACCCCGATGCGACGCCTCAGACCACTCGCCTTGTCGCGGAGTCGGACCCGTTCTCGTTGGACACGCGCGAGCGCCACGCCGATCTCAGCCAAAGTTTCCAAATCATTGCTGAAACGCCACCATTTGCCTTGGACACACGCACCAAGGGGGATGATTCAAGTTTGTTGCGGTCGATTTTGGAGTCGGCGCCCTTTGCCCTGGATACACGCGGAACTCCCGCAACCCAAATTGAACAATCGCGCGACCTTCTGGAGTCCGCCTCGTTCACCTTGAACACACTTCCGATTCCGCCGCCCAAAGTGGACGGCTTTCCATTGACGGCGGTCTCCCCGCCTTTCGCGCTGGACACGAAAAGCGGGTATCCCACCACGCCCTTCCGCTTGACCGCCAACGCGGTGGGCGATGGGGTTAACGCGACTGTGGGTGCACTCCGGTTTTCCCCGGACGGTTTGCGTCTGGCGGCGGCTCAGAGCGGTCGGGTGCGGCTCTGGGACCTGCGCAGCACACGCGGCCCAACGACACTGGGCACCGGGGGAGCGGAAATTACATCCATGGACTTTGCTCCAACGGGCGATCAACTCCTCACTGGAACCGCCGATGGCTTACTGCGCTGGTGGGACCCGGCCACACGACTGGAACTGGGACGCAAGTCCGCTGGGAACGGCGAGGCCCACGCGGTCTATTCCAAGGACGGCGCGCGTGTAGTGGCCGGTGCTGGTTCCAGCCTGGCTGTGTGGCGACGCCCCAGTTTCGACGTGCTCGCCGCCTTGCGAGGCAGCGAAGGCGCGGTGACAGCAGTGGCGCTTTCCCCGGACAACCGATTTGTGTTGGCCGGGAATTCCGCACGCACCGCCTTGCTCTGGAACGCGGAGACCGGCGCATTGCTTGCGCGGTTTACGAACCACACGCACGCGATCACCGCGGTGGCGTTTTCTCCCAACTCGGATCGTGTGTTGACCGCATCGCTCGATGGGTCAATTCGAATATGGGACCTGCGCACACTGCGCGAAGTCGCCGTGATTCAGCAAGGGTCGCCCGTGATTGCGGCTTCCTGGTCACTTGACGGGCGCTTGGTTGTGTCCGGGAACAACGCGTCGCCGGGACAGGTGTTTCTCTGGAACGACCATGATGGATCGCTTCGCCGGGTCGCCACCGACTTGAGCACGGAAGCGTCCAGAATCCAAGACATCGCCTTGTCCCCGGATCAAACGTTGCTCGCCACCAGTCATTCGGATGGCCGCGTCCGGCTCTGGGACGCCGGAATGGAAGCATTGCCCGCCGATCCACCAATCTTGCTAACGCCGGGGCCGGAAACTCCGCTCACGCTGAGGTCGCACGGGCGATATTACTTCCAGGTGGAGGTTCCGTCGGGCCGGAGCTTGATCGTGCGAATGGAAACGGCCACCCTCGGCGTGAAGCCTCAGAGTCTGAATCGACGAGCCCACGGCTCATCGGACGGAGTGCGCTTCGGGAATCGCGATTTGGGGGCGCGCGATGGGGCGGCCGCGCCCTTGGCGGTGACGAAAATCGAGAACCTGGACATCACCGCGCTTCAACTGTTCATCGCCAAGGATCGGCTGCCAAATGTCCACGATTTCGACACCGTGATCCAAGCAACGGTGGCGAACATGCGGGCCGAAGCGCCGATCTCCTCGGTGACGGGTGGAACCTATTACGTGCTTGCGCTTTCGCCCTACCTGTCCGATGGCGCTATCCAAACGCGCCTTTCCGCCGCGTTCGAGGACTTCCACTTGAGCGCAATGGCACCGTTGAGTGGCGGTAACGTGGGCACGGTGACCGCGGAAATCCAAGGCACCGGTTTGAATCCAAGCGTGGGCTATCGATTGGTTGGCGCGGGTGGGACGATTGTGGCTGGCCGAGTCGCCTTGGGGGTGGATAGTACGAGAGTATTTGTCACCTTCGATCTGCGTGGCATCCCTCCAGGAGGCTTCGAACTCATCGCGGAAAAATCGGGACAGGCAGGATCGATAGCGCTGGCGCAGAATTTCCAGGTCATCGTCGGCACCGGGCCCAAACTTGAAGTCCGTCTCGACACGCCGCTGGCGATTCGAGCAGGGAGGGATTATGTAGCCTATCTCGAACTTTCCAACGTCGGCGACAATGACTCCGAGGTTCCGCTTTTGATGGTTGAATTCCAAGGACTCGGTGCTCTACGCTTGAAAGCGAACGGGCCGAATTATACTCAACGGTTGTCCCTGTTCCTTCCGCCTCAGTCAGACATTCTTCCCGTTTACCCACCTGGCCGTTCCACACGAATTCCGCTCTATTTTACCTCAGGCTCTGCCGATATCCATTTTAAGTTGTCCCAAAGCAGCATTGGATCAACGGCTTTCGGGCCGCTGCAGCTTGATTACTCCCAGCTAACTCGACCTACCGATTTCTCCGAGACAGAGTGGGCTGACCACACAATTGCAATCCAACAGCGATACGGCGTCAGCTTGGGACAGTTCCTCAGAAATTCGGTCGCGACTGGTTTGAATGTCTTTTCAACTCACGAACCTTCGCGTTCATTCGTTGCTTTGGTGAATGGATCGTGGCTGATTCTCCGAAAACCATCAATCGGCGATCACCCCAACCTTCCGGTCCCTGAACTGCCAGAGCGCAAACGCCTCTCCCTGGTTGGCACATCTGAGTCACGAACGGGAGCCACCCCCCCAATGGGAGGACGCGATACCTACGTCGTGGTCATAACGGACGAAGACTATTCTCGACGGCCCGGAACCAGCGACTTGCCAGTTCGCCCCGATGGACAAGGTGTGGTCGACTATTTCCGGGTCAAGGTCGGCTTGCCTGAAAGTCACATCATCTGGCATCACGACGGGCTGGGAAGTGCCGACGATTTACGTGCAAACACAGTGAGTGAAAAAATAGCATCTGTTTCCTCGCGCGGGTTCGACGGAAACGACGACCTCGTCATCGTCTATTCGGGGCACGGGCATGAGAGCGGAAATTGGGCTCTCAACGCAGGGAGCTTTTCCCCAGACGATTTAGCTAGCGCGATTGACGGCCTGGGGCCTAGAAGTGCTTTCGTCATTAGTGATTCATGCTTCAGTGGCGCATTCCTAGCGTCGCTCGACGCGAAACTAAAAACGCCTTTGGTGGGATTCGCAGCCACTGATTCGGACTCCATCTCTTATGCTGGAAGCGACGCTACAATGAGTCGATTTCTCGGGGCGTTGCTTGATCGACTGAACGATGGAGAGAATCTAAACGATGCAATGACCGATGCCCAACGTGACGCGTCCGGCTGCGGCGCTACCACTGCCTGCAGCCCCGATGCATTTCAACAACCGCAACTTTTCGACAATGATGGAGTGGATATCTCAAGAGTGCCTTGGGATCCGTCCATTGTCGATCAGTTCATTCATCTGCTTGGGACGGCCTGGAACTCCGCTGGGCAGAATTTGCAGGAGCTCATCGCACACTTGGTCCGCCCCATCGACCCCAACGACAAGCTCGCTCCCGTCGGCATCGGCCCGACGCACGCAATCGCCGCGAGCGACATGCTGGACTACATGATTCGATTCGAGAACGACCCCAAGATCGGGGCTACCGCGCCAGTCCAGGAACTCGTGGTGGTGGATTATCTCAGCGCTGATCTCGATTGGACCAGCGTTCGATTTGGAACCCTGAGCTACGGCGATCGCATGATCGCCATCCCGCCCGAGACGATGACCTTTTCAACGAGCGATGTACCGCCGACTAATTCGGTTTCCATCGCAGGACGAACGCAAGGCGAGTTGGCGGTGGATGTCGCCGTCGGCCTTAACCCACAGACGGGCCGAATGGAGTGGCGGGCGCGGGCGGTGGATACCAAGACCGGCCAGTTCCCGGAGGATGCTCTCGCCGGATTCCTACCGCATACCAGCGAACTCGGACGCAACGGCTATGTGACTTTCTCGGTGAAGCCCAAAGCCAATACGCCCCTCGGCACCGTTATCACCAACATCGCGAGCATCGTCTTCGACTCGAACGACCCCATCGCGACACCGCCGGTTTGGAACACCATTGCCGACATCGCCCCAAAGCTGGTGGTGACCCTCGACTACGCTGCGGCTGAAATCCTCCCCGGCGTGCCGTTCACTTACACCCTCTCGTTCACCAATACGAGCTTGAGCGACCTCTCGGGAATTTCGATTACCAACACGCTGCCCGCGAGACTTGCCGTCAGCACGACCGCGACCCCCATTGGTCAGGCTCGAATCGCCAACGGCATGGTAGTGTGGAATGTGGATTCGCTGGCACCCGGGGGTTCCGCCACTTTATCGGTCACCGCCACGGCGGGAGCGGAAGGCGAATTCGAGCTTCCCGTCTCCGGCGTCGCCAACGGTGGCACCGTCGTCATCGATCAACCGGGGAGATTGATTGTCAGAACCCAAGCGAAGCCCGAGCTCTCGGTTTCGTTGATCGGCAATCAGCTCGAATTGACCTGGCCCATTTCCGTGGTGGGGTACGATCTCCAGACAACTTCAACTTTGTCTGATTCCGCGGACTGGCAACCCGTCGGGGTAAATCCAAGTGTGAACGGCAATCGTTGGAGGATTGTTCTCAGCTCGTCGCAGGCGGCACAGTATTTCCGTCTCGTCCATCCGTGACGCGGTAATCATCCGGTGGTGGGCCATCCAGGCTTGCAGGAGCGCATCCGTCTCGATGGCGTCTTTTCCTTTGGCTTGCTGGACTTCAATCTTCGAAATCGCGTCCAGAATGTCTTGAAGGCTATCCCTCAGGCGTCTCATAGGAGTCTTGAACAGTGACAATTATTATTCACGAAGCCGAGCCGAGGATGGCCACGATTCCGGGCCATGGGCGCTTATTCTAGTTCGCTTTAAACATGATCCTAACATGGTTTCAAAACCACTTGTGAAACAGGCTTCATCAAGGATGATTAGTCTCATCTTGAAAAGCGCCTTGGAATTAGCAGTTCTCAATTTGATAAATGTGGGGCAGGGTCTCCGACCTGCCGGTTCGCGGAGTGTTGCGCTCCGAGCGGGGCCAGAGGCCTCCGTAACCGGCAGACCGGGAGGTCTACCCCACCCTGCCGATCAAATTGAGAACTGCTGATGGGTGCTAGCCTTCGTGCGGCGTGCGCGTAGGCTCAGGTCATGCTCAATTGGAGCCAATGTCCGGCGGTGGAACGCGTCCCCGGCGAGGTCAGCGGCGAGTGGCTCTTTTACGGCACGAGGGTTCCGGTCGAGGCGTTCTTCGAGAATGTCGTTCGATAGAAAGTCTACCAGTTCAACCCAACTCGACCCCCGTCCTTTTTGACTGGATTCTGGTTCAGTTTGATTACGGGCCAACGCCTCCATTTTGGCCCTGAACTTTGCCAGAATTCTTGGTTTGCGTCTCGGATCTTGCCGATGGACCTGCGGCACTTGTGGCTGGATGGATCCAGTTTGGAAACCGTTTGTTCAGGGACTTGACGCCGTCGCTTCCGAGCGTTGAGAGGATCGCTTTTTCGGTCTCCTCCCGCATCATCAGAAGCGTGCGCTCTCTATCTTCGGCGTTCAGAAATGGGTCCGAGTAAATCCTATCGGTTTCCTCCTCGACGGCCTGACGGATTTCGAAAAGTTTTGGCGCTGTGTCCGCTTCCGCTTCGATCGACTGGGTGAACTCCAGGAGTTCTCGAAACTGTGGGTTCTGGGCTCGCTCGAACTGCTCAAACCGTTCAGGCCCGAGGACATTGGCTAACTGCAATTCGTAATCCTTTTTTGCTTTCTCACGCGCCGGAGTGTGCGTGTCATCAGGGTTCCCTCTGAGGGCTCTTCCAGGAACAGTCGAGAGTTTGTCGAGGGCCTCTTCTAAGGATTTCTTCATCGCGTAGAGCGCGAGGAATTCCTTCTCATTCGGCTGGAATGCGGACAGCTCCTTGCGGAGGGTTTCGGAGGTTTCAGAGAACCAGAGATCGTATTGAGTTCGTTCCTTCGGCGACAGGACTGCGGCAAGCTCTTTCTCCTGTTCAGACAGCAGGTATTTCCATTTTCTTTTCTCTTCTTCTGTCCAGTCCCTGTTTGCCGTCGAGTCGCGAAAGCGGTCCATCGCCGCGCGATGTTTCTCACGAATGTCCGCGACTTCAGAGGCTTTAGCTTCGGGTAAAAATTGGCGCAGTTCGGCTTCGCCGGTGTCGTGCCATTCGAGGTGGGTGCGCGCGCGCTCCTGCGCGAGGTCAACCCCCAAGAGGTCCCGAACCAGGTCGCGCTGCTCCTTGAACAGTTGGCTTCGCAGCGAGTCGATAGAAATCTCGTTTTTTTGGCCATCGGGCCCCGGTAGTTTCCAGAAATGCCTCGGACGCTGAAGATTGAGCAGCGAGGCTTGTTCGCGGAATTTCTTAGCAAACAACTTCGTGAGGTCCGCGATGAGGATGTCCTTTATCGTTTCATCAGGGCACTGGACCTCGCGGAGGTTTTTGATGAAGACGCGGTAGTCATCCGACTCAAGCGAATGCCAGTCGAGCGAAATTGGGGGTGAGGGCTCAGATACGGTCAATGTGCGCGCGGCTACTTTGACCACCGTGTTGGTCCGAATGAGCCGTACCGGCAGAGGGCGGGGCGGATCAGGACGAAGGAAATAGTAGGCCGTGGTGAGTAACAGGCCCACGTTCAAACCGGCCGAGACTGCGAGTGCCGCGCGGGAATTCATAGGAACTCGAGCAATCCGCAGACCGTAGAGGATGGTTTCGCACTTTGCAATGATTCCTGAATGCAACTTTCAGGCCGCAAAATGGGGGTTCTCCGAGAGCGTGAATTCCAGAACCGGCACCCCACCGATGAGGTGTTCCTGGATTATTCGCTCCAAAATCTCGGGAGTACAGGAGTGATACCAAATGGCCTCTGGATAGACCACCGCGATGGGGCCCGCAACGCAGACACGAAGGCAGTTTGCCTTTGTTCGAAAGACCAGAGGCTCAGGTCCCGCGAGGCCGAGTTGCTTTAGGCGCGATTTGAGAAACTCCCATGATTCCAAACCCTTCTCCCTGACGCAGCATTTGGCATCGGTTTGGTCGGCGCAAAGAAACAGATGCCTTCGGTAGGTTGCAAGGCCGACCCTTTCCGCGATCTCGCGGAGTGCTTGTGCCTCGGTTGGAGTCGTCATGCGATCAAGAGCCTTTTGCTGGATAGAATGGTGGCGGGTCAACGGCTCTCTCGAGGTTCATCCATCCATTCGTCCGAGGGATCGAACGCCGGCACGGGGATGTTTAGGAGGCGCAGTTTCCCGATCGCTCGGTGGCGGCACCCTGGGCGAATATAAATCGCAGTCATGGGTTTCACGGGAAATTTTATTCCATCGAGTTCGATTTCACCAGTGCCTTCAAGGACTACATAGATTTCGGTCATCCCTTTGTGGTAGTGGCTTGCTGAATCAATTTCGATGTCCACCAGGTGAACGCTGGCTGCCTGACGCGGGTCCCTTCCCCCGAACGCGCGCCGTGCCCAGCCGCACGGGCACCGTTGGGGATCGATCTCCGTGAGCTGAGCGATTTCGAAATTCAGGGTGTCTTTCGTTTGTGGCATGCTGGGCTTGGAGTTGGAGGGTGGGCGGCTAATGTCGCCGCTGCCAAACGGGCGATGCGTGTGGAATTGGGCGAATCGGAGTGGATGGAAAGTGTCCGAGGGCGGAGACGAAGAAGCGTGCCCTCTCGAGCAGTCAATTCGCCACTGTTCCTGAGGCTCAGAAGCCTGGCTTTGAGTTCGCTAAAGCGGGTCAGGAGAGCTCCGGGTTCAGCGCGGGGAACTAGGGTCGCGTCGGGTAAGTAAGCTCGATCAAGAAACGCTTCGCCCCATGCGGCGAGTCCCCGTTGTTTTGCGAGATTCAGCACTTTTCCTTTTGCGAGAGAAAAGATAATGAGCCTGGGCCACCAACATTGGATCGTTTCGAGGTAAGCAGCAGCCAGCTCGGGATTGCGCTCCGTGATGTGATAGAGGGCGCCGTGCAGTTTGACGTGGCGCAGCCGCGTGTTCAAAGCGTGCGCGATCGTCTCCAACCCGCTGATCTGCTGGACCAGGAGTGCTGAAAGCTCAGAGGGTAGCAGCCGAACCTCGACACGACCAAACTTTGCGCGGTCTGGCGATCCGGGATGCGCACCGATCCCCACGCCATACCGCAGAGCGAGTCCGATCGCGTTTTCCATGGAGGTGATATCGCCCGCGTGGCCGCCACAGGCGATGTTTGCTGAGCTTACGCATCGCATCAGCGCTTCGGTTTTTGCTGGCGACTCGCCTTCGCCTAAATCGCAGTTGAGATCCAAGGGCATCGCTCAGTTCGACGGCGTAAACCTCACCTTAGTTCCCGGTCGAGCCTGGGCCAGCCAGCCGAGATCGGCAGGGTCCACCAGTCCGAGCTTGGGGTAGCCACCTACGGTTGGGCCATCATTCATTGTCACGATAGGCTGGCCGTTCCCAGGGATCTGGACGGAGCCTGGAAGGACGGCTTCACTGATAATTTGCGATTCCCGGGATTTGATGGAGGGCCCAGCGAGCCTAAAACCAGTGCGGTCGCTTCTTGATGTGGTTGTCCAATCATTCCCAAAAAATCGCGAACGATCTTGTTCCGTAAAAAAATCCCATTGCGGCCCTGGCCACACTCGGAGTGGAGGTGGGAAACGGTAGTCTCTGTGCTCATCCCACGGGACCAGCCTGGAAGCAACGCCTGGCGGCAGCACGAGCCGATGTTCAGTCTTGTCGAGCCTCTGCAGGAGATCTCCTGGCTCGAACTTTTTCCCGAGGCCCGCATCGGCGTATGTGCTCTGGCTGCCAAAATATTCTGCGGCCTCACTGCCGAATCCCCCTTCGACTGCCAGGTAGGCCCAGATCCCTGATTTGTTCCGCGTAAACTCGACGTGGGTCCCGCTTGTTACTCGAACGGTCCGCCATCGTGAGACAGAACATTCGAGATCTGCTCCACACACCGCGATCCATGTGTCTGTTAGAAACTCCAACGCCGCGCCCTGGAGGAGGATTTCAAGCGCCCCCGCGTTTGGAGCATTATTCAGGAGTCGGTTGGCCCACGAGAACGCGTGTGGGTCCATGGCTCCGGATCGTGGCACACCGAATCGACCAAACCCGTGCCGACCCGTATCCTGAAGCGTCAGACCGAGGCCCGGTGAGAGCACTCTCAGCACAGGTTGGAGGGAGTGGAGCATGGTGGTTGCAGGCAAACTGGCGTCGGATAAGCCTCAGGAAGTGGGCACAAAACGGATCAGATCACCCGGGCGAAGCAGAAAAGCACGCTCAGGATCGCTTCCTCCGGCACGGTCTGGGTGGAACAGCTTTTCGTTTGTATGCCCGATGATATTCCAACCCCCAGGGCGGTTGACTGGATAGATGCCGGTGTGTTCTCCTCCTATCGCCACAGCTCCGGCAGCGACCCCTGGGCGCGGGGTGTCCAACCGGGGCGTGTGCAACCGTGGATCAAGTCCGTGCAGGTAGGGAAAACCGGGGCAGAAGCCCAGCATGTGCACTCGGTAGTGCGCCGACTGATGACGAAAACACACCTCCTCGGTGGACATTCCGGTGTGATCAGCGACTCGCTGGAGATCGGGGCCATCATACACAACTGGAATCTCCACGCGCCTCGGCGTCCCCTCGTAAGGAGGCGTGACGTTCCACGCTCTGGCGAGGTTATCCGCCAAGGCTTCGAGACTCCCGGCATGGGCTGCCTCGAACTCCAGGGTGATAGTGGTGAATCCACGAAAATAGTCGACCAAACCCACAGGCGGTGAAACCTCGAGGCTGTGGGAAATGCTCTGAAGCCGTTCGAATACGGAGTCCCCGGGGTGATCAGCCAGCCTGAAGATCAATCCATGCGGCCCGTAACGGCGCCAAGTGATGAGCAGGCTGAGAGCGGTGTTCATGGGGTCTGCACTAGTCGGCTCCCGTTTCGCATTGGGACCATGGACCTGAGGCCGTGGGGCGTTGCTGCTTCGCTCATTAATTTTGATGTGCGTGGCACAAGTGCGATGGGATGCCAGGGATGCGCAGAACGGCAACTCTAGCGGTTACCGGTTCACGAGAAGCGCGGTGTGGGTTCATTGTTTTTGACTCAGGAAACGGGACAGATCCTGAAGGTGATCCGTGTTGATCAAATCAACTCCGGCCTTGAGGAATTCACGCCAAGCCTGCGCATTATCGGGCCCGCCCCAGAACCGCAGCCGACGTCCTTGATCATGGGCTCTCACGGCCAGCAGACGCAACTTTTCTCGTTCTCCTTCCGGGAATTCGCCAATGCCTCTCCAGTTGAAATGGTTGAGCCAGTTGTCACTGACCAACGTCATGAAGTGTGGGGAAAGCTTGCCGTCTAGGTCGGCCAGGCGCCCGTCGAAAGCCGCCCATCGGACCTTTTGTGCGAGCATCTGGTCTTTTGGTCGATCCCCTGACAGCGTGATGGTGATGGCATTGGTGAGGGTCCGGTTTTCCTCGAATTGAGTGAGCATCGCGCGGTAGTTTTCCAGGAGAACTCCGAGGGTTTCATACACCTTTTCAGCGTCTTGTTTGATGTCGATCAAGAGGTGGAACTCGGGACCTCCTGGATACACTTTTCCGCCGTGAGTTTGCACGCGTTCGCGCAAAGGATTCAGATAGAGCGATTGGAGTGTCCTTTCGGGACGGACCTGGGACTTATCGTGGGCAACTAGCAGTTGACCTTGCACGAGGAAAACATCCGCTTCGACGCTGCAAAACCCTTGTTCCAGGGCGTCGAGCAGAGGGCGCTTTTGCAGGTAATCATTATGAGAATGCGCATGGATGTTTGGCGAGGGCATCTGCCCCGTGAGGGTGGCTGCGCTGAGTGTTGCGGCAAGTGCCACTAAGTGGACGAACTTTGATCTGCCAAATTTAAAGGCCTTCATAGGGATCAGGGACCCTCAAGATCAGTCCTGGTACGATTCAGATAGGATATCGCGGTAAGTTTCGCGTGCGTGGGCATACGCTGATTTCGCGTCCTCTTTTTCGTCGGCTTTGATGAAACGTTCCTTGTTGCTCCAACAGCGGTCCACCGCGGCTAGGCACCATTCCGCGCTCCTCCGCGAAGAGCGGATCGGTTTGTCCTCCACAAGCACGAAGATCGGGTTGGTGTGGGATGATGGCAGGACGCGGAGTGCCACCCAACTGCTCTTGGGGATATTCACATTAAACGAAACGTCGTTCGGTTTACCATCCGCCACGATCTTTTTGCGCGCCGCGAGGTTCCCGTTGACCACAAGTTCGACCGCGACCTCACGCGAGTCCTCAATGCGCGCGCGTTCGATGTCCCAGTAGGGCTTCTCAGAGTAGTGTTTCTTGCTGATCACTTTGTTTGGGATCTGGTCGAGGCGGGCTGCGACACGGGCTGAGATTTTTACATCCTTGGGTTTGCTCAGGCGCAGTTCGCTGCCTCGCTCCCCCATCGCGACCCCGTCGATCTTGAAATCCATCAGGTGGCTCTTTCCGTCACCGACGTAATTTCTGCCTTTCCGGATTCCCTCGCACCACTGGTCATAATCCAATTTGCCATCCAGTTTGACATAGGACCGTCCGAGGCCGACTTTTTCTCCATAGATGCAGGGGAAATCGGTTTCGCCGCTGATCCGGGTCCTGAAACCACAATTCAGGGTGTGATACCAAATGTTCAACTCCCAAACATAAGGCGTATCCACTGTGGAGATGAAATCAACAGCCGGCACCATCTTCCCGTCGGGTCCGGGCACATGATGGGTGACATCAACGATGTATTCATTGGCACCTATTCCGTTAAACGGAGCGGGTTCATAATTTGGGAGCTCGGTGGATTTGACCTCGAGCCCCCACCCGGAATGTGCGGGGCCGACCACCGCACCTTGTTTTTTGGCCCACCGGAGGGAGTTCAAGCAGAGGGTCGGCCAGTGGTGTTTCGAATCGCCCCCGGGAAACATTTGGTCCTTGAGCCGGAGCAGTACCAGATGCCCCGACTGGTGGGATCCAAACCCCGAGATTTCAACGTCGTAGCGGAGCAGGTAGGGATAGTTGGACACCTTATCGTCTTTGCCGGTGAAAAACTGTTTCTGATAATCAAAACAAGGCCCCCATGTGAGGTTGGCACCCACCTTGACGTCCTCGCCAAGGCAGTGGCGCATCATGTCGGGTGCATGAACTCCCTCGGTCGGCTTCTCGTAATGCGCACATCCCGCAGCGTGAATGTGGTGGTCGCCGGACCACCAGCCGGTTTTGGAAGGGTCGATCCAACGTTCCACTTTGAACGCGAGCTCGCGGTGCAGATCATCAATAGTCACTTTTTGAATTTTCGTGATCGATTCGGGTCCTCGAGAAAACTCGATCGTATAGGTGCCGTCCGGCAGCGCCACCGATTCCCCATCGGCACGGTAGACCTGTGGGTGAAAAGAAAAGTCGGGGGCCAGGCGTTTTCCGGGCGAGGGATAAAGATGGCTTTGAGGGTCGCGGATAATGAATGAAGCAGTGGTGGGCTGGTTGTTCTCATCCTTCACACGAAAGACGACGTCGCGGGAATCGTCGGCTTCGAAAAGAATGTCCACATCGTTGCGGAATCCGATGTCCTGAGTTCCTTGGCCCACGTTGAATGAGAGCTTGGCCTCCCTTTTTCCTGCGTCGCGGCTGTAAAGCTGGATCACTCGGTACTCCAGGCCCAGTCCTCCGAGAGTTTTGGCCAGGGGCTGTTTGTTTGGAAGATCGATGTCCAGCCAACGATTGGCGACTTCGTCCTCCGGAGATCCGTGAAGGCGTTTCGCATGGGGGCTTTCCACCCGGAGCTCGGCCGTCACACCCGCTTCGTTGTGGACTTTTACCAGAAAAGTCCGCCAGCCATTGCGGACCAATTTCGGCGGGGCTGACCCTTGAGCAACCTTGACCCTGGACTCAGGGTTGATGTGGACACCGACGAGGCAGTGGGGGTCAAGGATCTCCTGGATCGTTTGGACGCCGGTCTGAGGGTTGGAGAATGCCGCGGACAACTTGGACTGCTCCGCCGAGCTCAAGGGTGCTCCGAGAAATCCGACCATCTCCACAACGCGTTTGACTTGTGCGGCGAGCGGTTGGAGTTCCGTTTCGACTTTTGCGGGAAATTCTGCGGCGAAACTGCAGTGTGCGTGGAGGCAAGACACCACCACCACAGAGAGCAAGAGTGACTGAAAATGTTTTTTCATAGCGGTTTGGGTACGCTGCCAACATAGGCCAAGCGGGCTGCGAGGCAAACTCTAAAAGGGAAACTCCACTGGGCCCTCCATGAAGGTGTCCGCCGACAACCGCCAGTGGCACTCGCTGGATGTGGGATGTCGTCAGCGCCTTGGGACGTCGCTCACGTTCAGACCGGTTTTGCCAAGAGTCGCTGCATGGTGATCACGTCAAGCCATCGGTCGAACTTGAACCCGACTTCCTTGAACAGGCCGACACGGACAAAGTCGAACCTCGTGTGCAGACGAATGCTAGCTTGGTTTGAGGAGTCGATGAGCGCGATGATGCTATGAAGACCTCGATTGAGGGCGGCCTGTATCAACGGTTCCATGAGCGAGGTTCCGATTCCATGGCCGCGCCGAGGCGCGGCGATGTAGATGGAGTTTTCAGCGGTGAAGCGGTATCCCATTCGATCATGAAAACGGCTTAACGAACTCCACCCTGCGATTTCTCCCGAGGGGATGACAGCCACGAAGATGGCGTAGTTGTTTGCGACGTGGTCTTCGTACCAGGCAAGCCGATGATCGAGTGTGCGAGGTTCGTAATCGTAGCTGGCGGTGGTGGTGGCGACGGCTTCGTTGTAGATCGCAAGAATCTCGGGCAGGTCCTCGCGTGTCGCGGGTCTGATCAAGCAGGGCTCGACGGGGGTCTCGCCCCACTTCGGCGTCATTATTTCAACCCTCACGCAAGGGCCTGTCTTCGGAGCCGTTTCAGGACCTTCATGGTTCCGTCTTGGTTTCTTCCGAAGAAGTCGTACAAACGGCAGTACTCCCCATAAAGATGTTCGTAAACGTCATGGTTGGCCGGGTTTGGTTTGTAGATGCGGCGCTCGAGCTTTGCCATTTTTTCGGCCGCTTCAGCCATGTTGGCATAGGCTCCCGAGGCGACGGCGGCATGCATGGCGGCACCGAGCGCGGACGCCTGATCCGATGAGGCCACCTGGATGGGGCGGCCGGTGACATCGGCGTAAATCTGCATCAGCAGCGGGTTCTTCTTCGCGAGGCCACCGCAGGCATACACCTCGTCGATTCGGATGTCTTTGTCTGTGAAAGCCTCGATGATTCGTCGGGTCCCAAAGGCGGTGGCTTCGATCAACGCCCGGTAGATTTCATGGGGCCGGGTCCCTAGGGAGACTCCGACGATGAGTCCTGTGAGGTCGGCGTCCACGAGCACGGAGCGATTGCCGTTCCACCAATCGAGGGCGATGAGGCCTGATTCACCAGGCTTGAGTGCGGTGGCCTCTTTGGCGAGGTAAGCGTAGAGATCGGTTCCAGCCTTGCGCGCCTGGCTGGCTATGGAGGCGGGAGCAGCCTGTTCCATGAACCAGGCAAACAGGTCTCCCACTCCTGCCTGGCCCGCCTCGTAACCCCAGAGCCCGTTGACGACGCCATCCTGCACGACACCGCACATGCCTTCGACTTCTTGACGTGTCTTGCTGAGGAGTAGATGGCACGTGGAGGTGCCCAAAATCATGACCAACTTACCGGGGGTTGTCACCGTGCATGCTGGCACTGCTGCGTGAGCGTCGATATTTGCGACGGCAACGGGTGTGCCTTCCAACAGGCCGGTCGCCTTCGCCATAGCGGGCGTCAGGCCCCCGGCGATTGAGCTCAAAGGGAAATATTGAGCAGGCAGTTTTTCGGCAACCACGTTCCGCAACTTCGGATGCAGACTTCCAAAAAAGTCCGGGCTCGGAAATCCCCATCCGCCTTCGCCGTCGGGATGCACCCACATGGCTTTGAAACCAGCGAGCGAAAGGCTCCGTCGTTCCTGCCCGCACAATTGCCACACAATCCAATCACCGGCCTCGATGAAGCGTGACGCCGCGTGGTAGAGGTCGGGGGAAGCCTCGAGGGTTTCGAGGACTTTCGAAAAGAACCATTCGCAAGAATACTTGCCGCCATAAGTCTTGATGAAAGTCTCACCACGCCCGACGCCTGAAGCATTGATCTTGTCCGCTTGGGTCTGAGCCGAATGGTGTTTCCACAGCTTGACCCAGGCATGTGGGTTGTGGCGCCAGCGGGGTTGCAGGCACAAAGGGCCACCATCGGCGTCGGTGGGGAGGATGGTGCAGCAGGTGAAATCGATGCCAATGCCCCCGATCTGTTGCGCAGGAATACCGGATTCGCGGAGAAGTTTCTTAACACTCACCTTGAAGGCCGTCATATAATCCGCTGGATTTTGGAGCGCGGCGTCTGCGGACAGGCGACGGGTCTGCCCAGGCAGGCGTTCCTCAATCACTCCGTCCCCGTAAGCGGCTACGGAGGTGGCGACTTCCTTTCCCGAGGCAATTTCGACCAGGAGTGCGCGCGCGGAAAGAGTGCCGAAGTCAATGCCGAGGGTATATTGCGCGGGGTGTTGGGCTGGTTCTGGACGGGTCTTCATGAGGCTATTTTGACAAAATCCTGGATGCACGGCAAGGACGGCTATTCGGCACTCAATTGGTCGAGCCGCAAAAAGCTCGCAGTGAGGGTTTCGTGGGTGCAATCCAGAATGGCGAGATGGCGCTCTTGGCCTTGCCTGGGGCGGCCTGCGTAGCCGGGGTTGACGAACAAGATCCCGCGGTGTCTCAAGGAGTAGATCTGGTGGGTGTGGCCGAAGATCACCGCGTGCGGTTGAAGCTGACTCAGCCGCTGCGCTAGGTCTGGGAGAGGGCGGTCTGGATCCACGATGTGCTGGATCAAGATTCGCCACTCACCCACCTGCACGACCTCCACCTCTCGAATGTCGGGCTCAGAATCTGTGTTTCCAAGGACCGCGGTGACTGGCGCGATGCGGTTCAACACTTCAAGTATCCGGCGGGAACCAATGTCCCCCGCATGAAAGATCTGATCCACCCCCCTGAGCAGGGTGGGCACGTGGGGATCAAAATAACCGTGGGTGTCGGAGATGAGCCCGATGCGAGACGGCGATTTCGGCTTTGGAGGATCGGGGTTCAATGGGACTTGGTACACGACGCCTCTTGTTCCGGCTTTTGCTCGCCTTCAGTCACGGGCGATTCGTCCTCCCGCTGTTCCGTCTCGCTCGCAGGCTGCTGTTCCGTGATCTTTAGGAGCCCTGCCAGGATCGTGGTGAACAATCCGCCGCTCAAGAGCGTGTTCCTGAAAAATTCCCAGGTTTGGGGCCAGCCAGTCGTGCCGGTGGTCAGGGCCTGAAACCATCCCATGACAGTCTTGGCGTACTCGGGATTCTGGATCCAGGCACCTGTGTTGGTCACCCAGTAAAAAAGCAAGGCCCCTAGCAGCCCACCCCCGGCGAGGTGGAGGGTGGAATGTTTTTTGGAGAATCCCCGGCCGAGTCCGTAAATAATGCCAAAAGCGGCATAGTTAAGGACGCTGAAGACATTCATGGCTGGCGCGTTATAATACAGGACGTTCTTGGCAACATCCGTGAGGACCAAGACGGCGAACGCCCACGACCAAGGAAGGCGATTGCGGAAAGCTCCGCAGCAGAAAGCAATCGCGTAAGCAGCGCTAAAATTAAGCGGCATCAAGCCCGGCCAACGCGACACCGCGAAGGTCAGCAGCACCAAAACCGGAATGAAGTGAGGATTCTTCACAGAATGGGCATCATAACGAAGAATCGCGCCATGACAAGGCGCGCGAATTTTATGGTCACGTCAGTCCAATCCTTCGACCGATGCATGAAACGGCTTGCTGCTTCCAAGTGTCAAGCGGGAAGAGGGTGATTCCCAGCAGATTTCCGGAGAATTTAAAGTTTGTTTGCCTGGGTGAGCTCGTTTAAAAGACTTCCCTGCGCCCACATCCGAAGCCCGCTGGCGGCACAAGTATGACCCGGCAAGCGAAACTGTTGATCGTCTGTCCACGATGCGGGTTCGGGAACTCGCTGCGCGTGATGGTGTCCGCTATCCCCGCGGCATCGGAGCGCGGGCTCCAGTTGGCTCATCTGTGGCGACGAGACTCCCCGGTCGGCAACCCGTTTCTCTATGAGGACGAACGGACCGGCTCCCGGTCTTGCGACTTTGAGTCGCTCTTTGAGCCAGTGCCTTTCTTTCCACCGTTTGTGGTGAGCGAACTGGCGGTGCGCTTTCTTTATGGAGAGCAGAATCCGTTTTTTCATCGCGACCTCAACATCGTCGATGAAGTGCCCTATGCGTTTGCGAAGTTCCAATATCATGGCCCGATCACCGGCGTTCACCTAGCCGGCGTCGATGCCTTGCTGGTGCTGACGAGTCTTAGTTTCCCCATCAGCCCGGCCCAAAAGGTGGAGCTTTACCACCGGCACTTCACGCCGCGGAAGCACTACATGGCAGCGTTGAAAACTCGGGCGGAACTCTTGGAAGGAAAGTGGATGGCCGTGCATCTTTGAACCGAAGTTCGGTCGGCCTTTGGTATCCCTGAGTGGAATCTAAAGGACGTGGTCCGCGAGTCACGGCGTATTCTGCAACACGTGGACTTTGACCGGATCGCCGGCGTTCACGCTAGCGACCTTGCTTTCCATCGACACACCGAAGACGTGCGTGGTGCTGGACGCGATGACGGGGCACCGCACCGATGCGAATCGAGAGCTCATGGCTCAGGGGACCGGCAATCTCCTCTCCGCGATTTTCGGGGGCACGCCCGGAGCGGGAACAATGGGGCCAACTCTGCTGAATCTCAACAGCGGGGGGCAGACCCGGCGGGCGGGCATGATCAGCGGCAGCCTGATCCTGGCCGCTTTCCTGTTCGGGCGGCCGTTGATCGCGCTCATTCCCACGGCGGCATTGCCTGGCATATTGATCGTTCTGGGCAGCCGGATGGTGGATCGGGAGAGTTTTCAGTTGCTGCGCCATCGGGCGACCATTCTGGACTTTACGGTGGTGCTGGTGGTCGTGGTGGTGGCGCTGGTGTACGACCTCATCACCGCCGCTGGCGTCGGCATCGCGCTGGCGCTGGCGCTCTTCATGCGGAACATGATCAACGGGTCGGTGATTCGCCGGAAACTTTATGGCGATCAGATTTCTTCATCCCGACAGCGCCATGCCGGGGAAAAGGCGATTCTCATCCGGCAAGGACGCCAGGCCGTCCTCTGTGAGTTGCAGGGCAGCTTGTTCTTCGGCACCAGGGATCAGTTGCTCACGGAACTCGATGCGGATATCCGGAATTGCCGGTTCATCCTGCTCGATCTGCAACGTGTACAGTCGTTCGATTTCACGGCGGGTCACGTCCTCCATGTCATCTGCAAACAGGTGCAGTCCCACCAGGGTTACCTTCTCCTTTGCAGCCTGCCCGCCAGCCTGCCGACCGGTTGCAGCCTCGCCGATTACCTCAAACAGATCGGCATCTTGCGGAGCGGCCCCCACCTCCAGATCTTCGACAGCCACGACGAGGCGATCGAGTGGGTTGAAAACCAGATCCTTGCTGAGGCAACTCTGGGCTCCGCACCCAACCCCATCTTGCTGAGCCTTGACCAGGTGTCCCTGTTCAGCTCGATCAAATCCCAGGAGGTGCTAAACAAGGCAAAAGGATTTGAAAAAATCCCTCCCGCATGGTTCCGGTTTTTCACAAGGTCACGACCCGTGTGGTCACAGAGCTGGTTCGGTGACTTTTAACACCCTGTTTGCTGCGGGTGCTTGGACGGTCTGTTTCGCGCCGGAAGGCCAGAGGACCTCTACGAACTCGATCTTGTCTGCCTCGCCCAGGCCGAAGTAGAGCGGCATCGAACTTTGACCGAGATAGCCCGATTTGCCATCGTGAAACTGAGTCCAGGTTCGGTTCCCGGCACGCAGTTTCACTGTCGCGCCGAGACCATCGCGATTAGACTGCCGTCCGGTCAATTGAACTTTGAGGTAGTCAACCCGCCGGCGCTCCGTGAGGTTGCTCAGGAGCACCTGCGGACGGTCGTTGAATTCGTGCTTCACGATGTCCAAGTCGCCATCGTTATCGAGATCGAAAATCACCGACGAACGGCTCGAAAGGCTGCCTGGCACCGAGACAATCCCACTTTTCCCAGAGCAAAGACTGTTGGTTTTGTCGGCGCCGGAGCAGTCGAGCGTGAAGAATTCCTTGCCGAGCCGCCCGTTGGCGCGGGGTTCCATCCCGACCAGAAATTCGCCGTCGAAAAAGCGTTTCCCGGCTTCGTTGAGCAGCACCGAGTTGATCGCATACCGGAACGGATAACCCATTCCCGCAGTGATCACGATATCCGGGAATCCGTCCGCGTTCAGATCGCCGGTGCTGATTCCCCATGGCCAGTAGGTTTCCACGCCCAGGGAATCGGACATTTCGGCGAAGTTCCCCCCGCCCAGGTTCTGATAGAATGCATTGCCGAAAATGTTGTTTGTCGAACCCTGCAAATAGGCCTCGGTCCATTGCAAAGAACAGTAGGCTTCACTCTTCTTTGTCTCAGTGTCCGGACGGAAGCTCAACGCCTCTTCGGTCTGCTGCCGGGTCATGTCCGAGTGCATGTCCGTGACAAACAAATCGATCAGGCGGTCCTGGTTGGAGTCGAAGAATTTTGCACCCGTCGAGCCCCAGGGTGTTTTCGGAAAGTATCTCGCCGTGTTTTCGACAAAGCCTTTTCCTTTTCGATTCTCATAAAAATGGTCGTCACCCTGCATGTTAACGAGATACAAGTCGGGAAAACCATCCCCATTGACGTCTCCTACTGCGGCATCGCCCACCCATGCACCGTCCCGCGGAAGCATCTCCTGGGATACGTCCTTGAAACGGCCGCCACCCAGGTTCTTATAAAGCTTGCTGTGCTCGGTTCTTTCGGGAAAAAGATGGCCGCTGAACGCGTCGGCGAAAGCGATGTGATAGCCGCCGCGCCCCTTTTCGGACGTGGTATAAACGCCCACGTTGGCCACGAACAAGTCCAGGAGCCCATCCTTGTCAAAATCCAGAAAAACAGCGCCGGAAGAGTGGCCTGAATAACTCAGCCCCGCTTCCTGCGTCATGTCTTTGAACCGGCCTTGTCCAAGATTCCTGAACAGATGGTTTCCGTGCCTGACGGTGGTGACGAATAAATCGGATAAACCGTCGTTGTCGATGTCCGCGAAAGAGGCACCGACAGAGATTTGATCCACGAGTCCGACGCTCGCCTTTTGTGTGATCTCTTCAAACTTTCCAGCGCCCACATTTCGCCAGAGCTGATTCGAGCCGAGTTGCGTGGTGAAGTCGAGGTCGAGCAATCCGTCGCCATCCACGTCGGCCACAGCGAGACCGTTGCCGTGATCGTAAGCGCGGCTTTGTAGTGTTTTCCTGCGTCATCGACGATGTAATGTTCGAAATGGATCCCAGATTCGCGAACTCGGTTGGTGAACTGGAAACCTGAGAAAGCCTGCTGGTTTTTCGTGGCCAGTTTTTGCGCCTGCTGACGACGCTCAAGAAACTGCAATGTCACCGGGGACCGCAGTGGCGTGTCCTCCACCTGCGCGCAGGCGCTTCCCGCTCCAGACAGCACCCAGCACAACACCCATGTTTGGCAGAACGCATTCTGAGAGCTCAGCATAAGTATCTTTCACGCCAGTATTGTCGATCACAGGTCACGGTTTATCTTGGGAACAGGTTTTGGAACAGTCATCAATAATCGTGCAGCAGTTCTCATTTTGAAAAATGTGGAGCAGGGTCTCCGACCCGCCGGTTCGCGGAATGTCCCACTCCGTGCCGGGTCGGCGGCCTCCGCGACCGGCAGACCTGGAGGTCCGCCCCAGTGCTTCGGCCCTAAGAAGAGCTCCTGAAATCCTGAAATCGCATCTCAAACTTTTGCTTGAATGGAAGAGGGTCTTTTCGTAAGAGTGAACAAACCTCAGTTACAACCCAACTCAAATGCTTAGCCCTGACCTTGTTTTGACTCTTTCCGGGAACGTGGTTCCCCGGGGTTGGCATTGCCACCAAATTGGAAACTTAAGAAACCACCCTATGAGATCAAAACAATTCCACTCGGGAGAAGAAGGCTCATCAGCCGACTCCGCAGCTTGCGGTTGGCGGAGTGCCGCCTCGCGCGTCCTGGCGACGGCCAGGAAACTCAGTCTTGCGCTCGCGGCCACGCTCCTCCTGTGCTCGGGCCCTGGGGTGTCTGCCCAGATCCGCACCGTCGTATTTCAGGATGACTTTTCATCCGCCACGATCGATCCTGCCAAATACACCCCTGACGCCCCATTCTTTGAGGGTGGCAAAGGCGATATTCATGCCGAGGCCAAGGATGGCGTGATTGAATTCCTGGGCACCACCACGACGCAATGGTGGTCCGGTGGCACCCTTCAACTCGCCCCCACTTTCGTCGCTTCGGAATCCGCCCCGATCACCCTCACAATCGATCGCGTTGCGGAAGTCGGGGTGGGAAGCGCGTCTCGCAGCGCCCTCTGGATTCTAGATGAGACCAAGACCAAATACGTGCTGTTCGCCGATGTTCGCGGAGAAGGCGGTTGGCGGTTCAACCGCAAAATAGGCCAGAATGGCGACGTGCCCACGGGCAGCGGCACTGACATTGCCCTGTTTAACGGGGGAACTTACGACGATGGGGGAATGCACAAGATGAGCCTGATCGCCAACGGCAAGACCGTGAAACTTGTCCTCGATGGTCAGGTCGGCACCGAAGTGACGTTTCCGTTCGCGAAAATTATTTTCGAATTCGGCAGCTACGCGCGGGCGAATAACGACACCGCGTCCACCCAGTGGGACAATCTGAAGGTTGAAGTCGCCAAACCCACGGCCGTGGTTTTCTCCGATGATTTCTCGTCGGGCACGATCAATCCCGCCAAATTCCAGCCTGACGCCCCGTTTTTTGAAGGTGGCAAGGGCGACATCCACGCCGAAGCCAAAGACGGCATCGTCGAGTTTTTGGGCGCCACCACCACGCAATGGTGGTCCGGCGGCACGCTGCGAATCGTGCCCACTTTCACAGCCACGGAAGACACGCCTGTCTTGCTGACAATCGACCGCGTGGCCGAGGCGGGCGTGGGAAGCGCGTCTCGCAGCGCTCTCTGGGTTCTCGATGAAACGCAGACAAAATACGTTCTCTTCGCGGATGTGCGCGGCGAGGGCGGTTGGCGTTTCAATCGCAAGATAGGTGAAAACGGCGATGTCCCCACGGGGAGCGGTACCGATATCGCCGCTTTCAATAGTGCGAGCTTCGACGACGGGTCCAACCGCAAGATGAGCCTTCTCGCCAACGGCAAGACCGTCAAACTGATCCTCGGCGATCAGGTGGGCGCGGAAGTGAAGTTTCCTTTTTCAAAACTCGTTTTCCACTTCGGCAGCTACGCCCGGGCCAACAACGACACCGCCTCGACAAAGTGGGACAACGTCAAGGTTGAGACTGTCGTCCGCCAAAGCACTGTCGTGTTCCAGGATGACTTTGCGGGGGCGACGATTGATCCCGCCAAATACGTGGCCGACGCGCCCTTTTTCGAGGGCGGCAAAGGGGATATTCATGCCGTTGCAGGCGGGGGAGTGATCGAGTTTGTGGGCACCACCACGACGCAATGGTGGTCTGGCGGCACGCTGAGCCTTGTGCCCACGTTCGAAGCCTCCGACGCCGCGACCGTGACTTTGTCCATCGACCGCGTGGCCGAAACAGGGCAGGGGTCCGCCTCGCGCAGCGCCCTTTGGATCCTCGACGAGAGCAAAACCAAATACGTCCTTTTTGCGGATGTTCGCGGTGAGGGCGGTTGGCGTTACAATCGGAAGATCGGGGAAAACGGCGATGTGCCCACGGGCAGCGGCACGGATATCGCCGCGTTCAACGGAGCGAGCTTCGATGACGGTGGGTTGCACAAAATGACCCTGATCGCGGATGGTAAGACCGTGAAGTTGCTGCTCGATGGACAGCAGGGCACCGAGGTCAAGTTCCCGTTTTCGCCTGTGGTGTTCCAATTCGGGAGTTACGCCCGAGCCAACAATGATACGGCGGCAACGAAATGGGACAATCTGAAGATCGAAACGGCGGGCGGTTCGACGTTTGTGCCCGGGTCCATGAGTGTGCGCGTCGGGGGCACTAGTCCGGCGGTCACAGTGCGCATCCCTGCGGGATTGAACGCCCAGAGCACCGTCCGGGTAACGGTTTCCAGCGGCGACACCAAGATCGCCGTGCCCGAAGGAAGCACCGATGGCACTCTCAGTCTGATGTTCCCGGCAGGCGGCGCCAACACCGTCACCTTCAGGGTCAAGGGTGTTTCAATTGGAGGAACCCAATTCACCCTCGGCGGCGACATCGCGGGCGGCAATGAGCTCTCCGTGGCCTCTATTTCAGGCCCCGGATTGCAACTCGAGGAGAACTTTGCCTCCAACACGCTCGATGGCGCGAAATGGCAGACTTCACCCCGCAGCTTTGAAGCGGGCACGGGCACATTCAGCGTGACTGCCGCAGGGGGCGCGCTCAACATCACCGGCACTGCGGATACCGATTATTGGGCCGGCGCTTCGCTCAAAACAGCCAAAACATTCGTGGCAACCAAAGATCTCAACCTGAGCTTCGAAGTCGATCGGAAATCCATCGAACAAGCCGGCACAGCGGGACGGACGGGCGTGTTCATCACCACCGCCGACCGTTCAAAATATGTATTCTTCGCTCACAACCTCGGGGAAAATGGATGGCAAGTGAACGTCAATCCTGGAAGCCCAACGGGCGGCGGAGCAAACGTCGCGGCCTTCGATGCCATCGATGCGGATCTTGGTAATCATCGGATGAAATTGGTCGCGGACGGTTCGACGGTCGAGGTCTTTCTCGACGGCGTCTCCGGCGGGAAGTTCCAGTTCGAGGTCAGCTCGGGCATTTTCTTTGAGTTGGGTGCCTACGCTCGCGCCACGGGCGACACCGTCACCGGTCTCTTTGACAATGTGCGAATCGAAAACGCCCTGCCTTGTGTGAGCGTCCTGCCTTCGGGCGTGAGCGCCACCTTGGTGGATGATGGCAGGAAGGTCACCGTGACGATACCGCAACTGCTCAATGACGCCAGCCCCGTGGACGTCACCATCAAAAGCCGCAACCCGGCCGTGGCCGTTCCTTCCGGGGCCACAGGCGGCACCCTGACACTCAACTTCGCCGCAGGTGCCGCGAACACTCAGACTTTCACAGTCTCGCCCGTCGCGCTCGGCTCGACCACGTTCGATATCACAAGCAATCCGAACTCCTGTGTCACCGGAGCTTTGTCCGTTGAAATCGTTGCCGTCCCACAGGTGCTCCTTGCCGATGACTTTACGGCCGCCGCCATCGACACCAAGAAGTGGAAAGAGGACAACGCGGCGTTCGAGACCGGAACGGCAACCCCGGATTCGGCTGTCGCGGTCGTCGGAGGTCAGGCAAAATTCACGGTCACGGTGGAATCATCCCTGTGGCCTGGCCTGGCTCTTCTAACCACCCAAACTTACTCAGCCAGTGCCACGACGCCGGTGACTTTCGAGATCGATCGTTCGTTGCTCGACTTCGATCTGGTGACGGGCACGGGTTCGGAACAGCGCTCGGGTGTCTGGGTCAAGGATGCCGTCGCCAATTTTGTGCTCTTTGCGGAGCACACGGCGCACGACGGTCGGAACTTCGGATGGGGCTACAACAAAATGACCGGCCAGGCGGATGATAATCCCACAGGCAATGGTCTGAACATCCGCGCCTTCGACGCCGGTTCATTCGATAACCAAAAGACGCATCGAATCAAAATTGTGGCGAATGGTTCCACCGTCAAGATGTTCCTGGACGGCGTGTTCGGTGCCGAAATCCCGTTCGCGTTCTCGCAGGGGCTGACCTTTGGGTTCGGCGCTTACGTCGACGAAACAGGGAACGTGGTTCGGGCAACCTTTGACAACGCGCTCATCACGGGCGGTTCGGCACCTACGGCTGGACGGTTCTCCAGCGCATCTGTGCAGAACGGCAACGTGTCGATCTCATGGACCGGTGCCGGTGTTCTTCAATCGGCCGATTCGCTCACGCCAGCAGATTGGAAGGATGTGACCCCATCGCCAGCAGGGAACAGTCTGACCGTGGCTCCCTCGGCGACGGCACCCGCCCGGTTCTACCGACTCCGTCCTTAGTTGTGCCGCAGGGGCCTCTGGCCCACTGCATCTCGTTCGCCAAAGCGGGCGCCGATAGCGGCGTCCGCTTTGATGTTTTGGTGGACATCGTCGCTCATCCCCGCTTCCATCTTGGTGTGCTCGAACCTCAGACCTCAACCAATCAGAGGAGTTGGGATAGGGAAGGTCGCCAGTTCAATTCCCGTTCTTCTCCCTTTCACTGGCTCCTTTCTGTGAGAGAAACAGGGGGGGACGAAGCAAACCAAGTGTCGGATCGGAGGATTTTTCATCGTTTCTCACAACTCGATTCCTGGCGTCTTTTGCCGAGGGTTGTGTCTATTGCCTGCCTGGCCTGGTTTCTCACGCTCGCGATCGCCGCGTCTTTCGTGCGCCAAGCCTTTGCAGTGGATTGGCAACCTCATACCCACTATCGAGCCGCCGCACTCACTCCTCCCGCCTCAGGAAAAACCGGTTTCACTGAAATGGCTCCTGCGGTCACAGGTATTCTTTTCACCAACCTCCTCGCGGAGAGCCGATCCCTCACGAATCAGATCTTCCTTAATGGTTCCGGGGTGGCTGCGGGAGACGTCGATGGCGACGGCCTGTGTGATCTTTATTTCTGTGGTCTCGATTCGCCGAACGTTCTTTACCGGAACCTCGGCGGCTGGCGATTTGAAAATGTGACCGCCACGGCGGGGGTCGCCTTCGCAAGCCAGCCATCGACCGGAGCAGCCTTCGCCGACGTGGACGGCGACGGCGACCTCGACCTGCTGCTGAATGGAGTCGGCAGCGGCACCCGCCTGCTCCTCAACAATGGCAGGGGTCAATTCCGGGACGTCACTGCCGAATCCGGTTTGCACGGCACTGCGGGGAGTGCTTCGATGGCCCTCGCGGATGTGGATGGGGACGGATTCCTCGACCTCTACATCGTCAACTACCGGAACGATACCATGCGCGACATGCCGGACATCCGCTTCCGGCTCGGCGTCACCAACGGGTTGTCCCAGCTCCTGAGCGTGAATGGACGGCCCGCCACCGACCCGGAGTTAGCAGGTCGTTTTTCTTTCGACCGCGCTTCCGGAGTGTTGGAAAACGGGCAGGCTGATACTCTCTTTCATAACGATGGACGAGGACACTTCACCGCCTTGAGCTGGACAAACGGCACCTTCCTCGACGAGGTGGGCATGCCGATATCGACGCCTTACGACTGGGGTTTGTCCGCTATGTTTCGGGACATGAACGGCGATGGAGCCCCGGATCTGTATGTCTGCAACGACTTCCAATCGCCCGATCGGATGTGGATCAACGATGGCCATGGGAAGTTTCGTGCGGCGGCTCCCGAAGCCATTCGGCAGACGAGCCTGTTCTCCATGGGTGTGGACTTCGCCGACATCGACCGCGACGGACATGATGACTTTTTTGTGGCGGACATGCTCAGCCGTGAACACGTCCGTCGGCAGGTGCAGGTCATGGACGCCACCGCGTTTGCCCAAGTGCGCGGCAGCCAGGATTCTCGACCTCAATTCTCCCGCAACACACTCTTCCTCAACCGCGGCGACAACACTTATGCCGAACTGGCGCAACTCAGCGGAATCGAAGCCTCCGACTGGTCCTGGTGCCCCGCGTTTTTGGATGTGGATCTCGACGGCTTCGAGGACCTGCTCGTCACTACGGGGCACTGGCGCGATGCGCAACACGCCGATGTCGCGAGAGAACTCGATGACGAGAAACGCAGGCGCTCCCTGTCTCCGTTGGAACAGCTCCGTGCTCGTCGCCGATTCCCCCGACTTGACACCCCCAATGCCGCCTTCCGCAATCGCGGTGATTTGACCTTTGACGAGCAGGGCCCGGAGTGGGGATTCGATTCGCGACGCATTTCGCACGGCATGGCACTCGCGGACCTCGACAACGACGGGGACCTCGACGTGATCATCAACTGCCTGAACGCCCCGCCCCTGCTTTTGCGGAATGATTCCTCGCGTCCACGCGTCTCGGTCAGGCTTCGCGGACTTGCGCCCAACACGCGTGGGGTCGGCGCAAAGATCCGGGTTGTGGCACCCGGCCTCCCCGCGCAGAGCCAGGAGATGGTCTGCGCGGGACGTTACCTTTCTAGCGACGACTTTGTCCGCACCTTCGCAGCCGGCACCGCGACGAACCTGTTGACCCTCTCCGTGACATGGCGCAACGGCCGAGAGAGCCTGCTCACAAATGTCCTCGCGAACCACGTTTACGAAATCGATGAGAGCGCCACCGCCACCGCCCGAACTCAATCCACGTCGCTGACGCCGCCTGGCCAGAAACCACACGATCTTTTGTTCAGCAGCAGAATTCCGGTGCCCCCGAAGCCGTTCTTTCAAGACCTCAGCCAGCGGCTCAACCACGAACATGTCGACGAGCCGTTTGACGATTTCGCGCTTCAACCGCTTCTGCTTCGCAAGCTCAGCGAGCTCGGTCCCGGTGTCACGTGGTTCGATTTCAATGGAGACGGATGGGATGACCTCTTCGTGGGCACCGGCCGCGGAGGGCGGCTCGCCGTATTCCGGAACGATGCTCAGGGAGGGTTTGTCCGACAGCGCGCGAAATTATTCGAAGTCCCGTCGGACACCGACCTCACGTCCGTGCTGGCATGGCGCCCAAATCCGACGAACTCCCTGCTGCTCATGGGCCTCGCGAACGATCAGTCGGCAGTCACAAATGCCCCGGCGGTGCGCCAGTTCTCCTTGGTCACCGGTGAAGTGTTGGGAAATCTTTTGCGCGCTCCCAGCAGCACCGGACCGCTCGCGCTCGCGGACTTCGACGGCGACGGCGATCTCGATTTGTTTGTCGGCGGACGCATGGTCCCCGGTCGGTATCCCGAGGCCGCGTCTTCGGCTTTGCTGCGGAACGAACGCGGGGCGTTGCGTTTCGACGAGGAGGCCAGCCGCATGTTCGTCGGCATCGGGCTCGTGAGCGGCGCTCTTTTCACGGACCTCGACGGGGACGGATGGCCCGAATTGGTTCTTGCCTGCGACTGGGGTCCCATCCGGATCCTGCGAAATGAGCACGGCCGATTCACCGCGTGGGACCCGCCTCTGACACGGAAAGACGGGATGCCGCCAAATCCGGGCTTTGCAACACTCAACGCGCTCTCAGGTTGGTGGACCTCGATCGCGGCGGGTGATTTCGATAACGACGGGCGACTCGATCTCATCGCGGGCAACTGGGGTCGCAACAACGCCCGCCAGCGCTTTCTAAGCGAATCGATTCGGGCTTATTTCGGCGATCCCGATGGATCAGGTCATCTCGCCATACTCGAGGCGCACCGCGATCCCGGCCTTGGCCAGTGGATGCCAACGAGGGATCTCTCGGCTCTAGGTGCCGTCTTCCCCACGCTGCGCGAGCGGTTCACGAACTTCACGGCGTTCAGCACAGCAACCATTCCTCAAGTGCTCGCGGCGGGACTCCCGTCAATGCGCGAGGTGTCCATCACGACCTCAGACTCGATGTTGCTGCTCAATCGCGGAGATCACTTCGCGGCACAACCGCTTCCGATTGAAGCCCAGTTCTCGCCGGCTTTCGGCCTCGCAATCGGGGACCTTGATGGCGATGGCAATGAAGACGTATTCCTCGCGCAGAATGTGTTCAGCGTCTCATCCGCTGAAAGTCGGCAGGACGCGGGAGTGGGACTTTGGTTGAGGGGCGATGGAAATGGCCGGTTGACGGCGGTGCCCGCGTCGGAGAGTGGGATCGCGGTCTTCGGAGAAGGCCGTGGGACAGCGGTGTGCGACTTTGACCATGACGGACGTCTAGATCTCGTTGTGGCTCAGAATCGAGGCCTTACAAAACTGTATCACAACGAGAGGGCTCGACCGGGTTTGCGGGTTCATCTGACTGGCACGGCGGACAACCCGCAGGCTGTCGGAGCCCGGTTGCGACTGCTCTTTCGAGGAGGCGGATCTGGGCCTGTCAGTGAACTGCGAATCGGTGGCGGCTATTGGTCGCAAGACTCCCTCGACCTCGTTCTTGGAACCGCGAGGGACCCCGAAGCCTTGGAAATCCGCTGGCCTGGTGGAATCGTCGAGCGTGTTCCCTTGTCATCCAAAACAGGCCTCATCTCCCGGAGCATTCCCGTGAACTGAAATGGATAGGGACTTGGTTTCTTATGGTTCACAGCACTTAATCATTGAGAATGGATTGGACCAAGAAAGCACACTGCCAACACGATGAGAAACGGCGATTTCCCCCCTTGGTGGGCCGTCGACGGCGCACCAAGGGGCTCGGTTCTCCTGCGTCTGCAAAGAAGTTTGGAAAGGGCTCCCTTAGGTCCAAGGAGTCACCCATCTTAACATTTAACAATTGATTTTGAAATTGGGCACATCACGGTCGTGTTCGTGTCCAGACCCCTGCGCATCGAGCGGGCGGGCGGTTGGTATCATGTCACCGCGCGCGGCAATGAACGACGACCGATTTATCGCGGCGCTTGACGCTAGCGCGACCCAGTCTGGCGGCGGTGATTCAGGCTGTGCAGAAGGTGAAGTGTGAACCGTGGGAGACATTTTGAAACCGCCACGGGGATCGTGGGCGGGACTTGGTGCTCTTTCTGGGACGCAGAATCTGCGGGCTAGAGTTGAAAGAACTGGCGCGGTAATCAGGCTTGGCGGCATACGCCGGAGTGGCGATGGCTGTAAAGCGATATGAAGCCCTTCGCCACCGGGACCCCGTCGAACAGGCGTGCTTCAGACAAGTGGTTGAATTGTTGAATGTTAAGATATGACCCCTAAAGAACATGAAGCTGTCAAAGGCCGCGGGCGGCGTCGCGCAGTTCCTGTTTGTAATCTCGGGTGGGTTCGCCGTAGCCGCGGCGCCGCTCGGCCAGGGCGGGAGCGATGATTTCGGTGCGCGGATCGATTTCGCGTCCAAAAAGCAGGGGCCACAGGCGAATGCAATTGTTCGCCAGATCGTGCCATTGCTCTTCATCGAAGCTGGGCCGGAACAAGTCGACCGCCAGTTGCAGCTCGCGAATCAATTCCGCTTCCGTAGGATGGCCCGTCTTTGCGACAACCACCCGGAAGGCCAACAGATCCTTTTCTTCCAGCCGATGCAGCTTGGCGATGAGGATGTCGATGGGATGCGGGAAGTAAAAGGTGCAGTGACTGATCTGTGCCGATGTCGTGCGTTCGCGCCAGCGAGGAGAGGTTCGGAAATTCAATTCCGAGCAAACCTGAATGTAAAAAGCACTGTGTTCCCGGTCCAACCCGGCGCGCTCGACCACACCGGCAAGTTCCTCGGCATCCGAAAACAGATCGACATCCGCGCTGGTCAACGTTTCGTCGACGCACACCTGAATGGAAGCCGAGCCGAAAACGGTAATTCGGAGAGCCCGGTCCGCGGGCAGGGCGGCAACCAACTTGCGCAGCAGTTCACCGGCCGGCGTGTCGAGTCGCGCGGAACCACCCCATGAGTCCAATCCCATATTTATTCCTTGCTGTAATCGAGGATACGGCTTGGTCCACCAACCGGTTCGTTACGCCCGGATCCTGGGCAAGTCGCGCAGCGAGGCGGCGGTCGCGTTCGCCCAACGGACCGCGCTCGCGCCGCAACAAGATGCGGGCCGCAATGCGGGCCTTGCGCCAATACGGGTCCATCAGAAAAGGCCGCAAGGGAGGTTGGCCGGTCGAGTTCATTCTTTCGCTCCCGACACTATGACGTGCCAAGCCTCACCGTGGCAACGGGTCTTTTTTAATGACGAATGACGAATCCGGGCTGCGCGGCTCGCCCTATTGGAAATCGCAAATCTGAAATCAAAAATCCATGAACGATTTTCGCTTCGCCCTGCGCCAATTGCTGAAGAACCCCGGCTTCACCGCCGTGGCCGTGCTCACGCTCGCGCTTGGCACGGGGGCGTGCGTTTCCATCTTCAGCGTGGCGCAGGCGATGTTCCTGCGGGACCGGCCTTATCGCGATCCCGCGCGACTCCTCTGGGTCTGGCAACGGGACTTCACCAAGCCTGGAAATGTCCAAGGGTCACATGTTAACATTTAACACTTCAGGCAAGTGGTTGAATTGTTGAATGTTAAGATGTGACCCGTAAAGACACAGTTGTATTCACCATCGGGCAGGAATCCGCTGCGAATGAGTTCGCGGGAAAACTCCGCCGCGTAGCCGTGTTGAACGGGTTTGATGTTGAACAAGGTGACGCCCCATTTGGGCAGCATCGGAATGGCTTTCTTGGCGAAAGGCGTGCCGGGTTCGTGACCTTCGGCGAGGAGTTCCAATTCGATGAAGGCGGTCGGGGAAAGAAACAGCGCGCAGAAGCAGTCCCTCACGACACCGAAGAAATCACGGGCGAAGGGTTTTCCTTCGGCGAGATCAAGCAGGACATTAACGTCCAGCGAGCACTGTTTCCTTGGGGAGCTTGCCATAGAGCCGGGCCAGTCCCTTTTGAAACAGGGCCGCGCGCTGTTCGTCGCTGAGTTGGTTCGCCTTCTTCCGATTCGCGGCAGCCCACTTCTTCCCGTTGGAAGATTTCGGGTAATCGGCGGCGGTCTGTTGGTTCGATTTCATCGGCTCTCAGCTAAAAGGATATGGTGTCATGCCCGGTGCGGACGGTCAACGCTGATTGTGTCCCTTCATCGGTTGACATGCGCCGAGGGAAGTGGTGGGATCCGCAACTGAAACCGGCGATCGCGCTTTTGGAAACAACCCGCGTTATTCCACAACGGCGGCCCGGGAATCCTGCCCCTCGTGCGGAAACGCGTTTGCGGATTCTTACACGGATGCTACCAGTATCCTCATAAATGAAGAACCGAAATTATCTCATCGGGTGGGAGCTTTTACTCCTGTTTGCCTCAGTTTTGGTTTTCCGCAGCGTCTGGCTCCTCTTGGACGATATGAAATGGGCCCGGGAGACCACCGGCCTTTGGGTCCTCCTCCTTCCCGGGGTTGGACTGTGCTTTGTCGCCCTGCGGGCGATTCACGCCGACAAGTAAGTCGGATCCTGCCCTAACTCCCCCACGACTATGATTGTGAAAACACTGTCCCTGCTTTCCGGTCTGCTCCTACTCACCGGCTGTGCCACCTCGCGGCCACCCTTAAAGACTGTCGAAAAGGTCGACCTCACTCGCTTCATGGGCCCCTGGTATGTTATCGCCTGCATCCCGACCTTCATCGAAACCGAGGCTTACAATGCGATTGAAGATTACCGGCTCGAACCCGACGGCACCATCAAGACGACCTTCACCTTCAACCAGGGAGGTTTCGATGGTCCGCCCAAGCGCTACAATCCGCGCGGCTTCGTGGTCGACCGGGTCAACCATTCCACTTGGGGGATGCAGTTCATCTGGCCCTTCAAATCCGAATTCCTGATCACGTATTTGACGCCCGACTACAGCCAGACGGTCATCGGCCGCAACAAGCGGGATTACGTCTGGATCATGGCGCGCACGCCGCAGATCCCGGAGGCCGATTACCAGCGGATGCTCCGGGAACTGGCGGACCAAGGCTATGACTTGGCCAAGCTGCGCAAGGTGCCCCAGCGCTGGCCCGAACGATCCTATTGAGTCTCGCCTGATAGCCTGGCTGATTGGGTGGAGGGTCCGTCTCCCGACGGACCGCGGCCCAAAAAAAGACCCGAAGCATTTAGCTCCGGGTCTCGAAAGTGTCGCTGTAGTGGTAGAACGATTTCAGGAGCGCTGCAGCCACAACCTAGATCAGGTATTCACGCCCGCTCGGCATCTGTCCCACAGATCAGTCGAGGCGGGACTGGTCCTGATTCCGATGAAAGCAGACACCTATTCCGATCGATAACGGACAACGTTGCGGCGTTAGTCGGACAGAAGTCTGAGCGAGGCGACGCTCGCGTTTCGTGGTAAATGGGTGTCCCAATAGAGTCAAGAAATAGGTGCTGCTTTTCAGCAGTTCTCATCGTCGGAGGATTTGGACTTGAATGCGGCGTGGGTGGACAGGTTCGGAGTGGGTGGTGAGGGAAGTTCGGTTGAGGAAAAGGATTGAGCGGTCTGGCGGGTGCGGCGTGAATGACGGACTACAGCTACTGCATCGATTGCCGTCAGACGGTCTGAGACGCGACTGCGGAAGTGCCATGTCGCAACAAGAGCGGTTCAAACGAGCCACTCAATTGTTGAATATCGGGATGTGACCTCAGTTGGCGATCCACACAGAAAAAGAACCCGCCACGATCTCTTTGCGCCTCGGCACCTTGGCGTCGCTGCGTTGGAACCGTCCCTGCTTATTGAAGCATGACGGCTAAGGGCCACTGCTATGTATTGTGTCACGGCCCTTCAGGGCGGTGCTCTTCTTCAGCCGTCCAAGCGCTCTCTGAAGTTCCAAATCCTCCGAAACATTGAGCGTGTGGCCGCCATAACGAGTTTCGCAAAACGATTTTGTGACGGGTGCCGTGTCCACGGTCCAGTGAGGAAAGATCGAGTCAATTGCTGCCTGAAGTTCCTTGGGTGTTTGCGAGGGCATTCGTGAGAGGCCGGACTTCTTAAGGATTTGGATCATCTGCCCGTAATAATGAGTGGCGCGAACTTCGCTGTCCCTATGAGTTATTAATTTGCGACGACGCAGGATTCCGCGGCTGAAGAAAACGAGCCAGCCGGCACCCATCGCGCCGACAACGCTCAGGAACACCATGGTCGAGCCGGCCTGATGTCGGGAAATCCAAGCACCTGTTCGCTCAGCCAGTTGAGCCGCTCCAGAAAACAAATCCCGCTGCATCGCGCCATCAAAGCTGACGACGTTCATGAACCAGGCCAAGTCAAGGGCGTCCACAAAGTCGCGGACTTCAATGCCCGTGGTGAGTTCGCGCGAGCGTGGGGTGGCATCGAGTTGGATCCAACCTTGCTCCGGGAAATAGGCTTCGGTCCAAGCGTGCGCATCCTTGAACCGGATGTTGTGCCATCCTGAAAACCAGCTTTGACTGTTGGCGATGTAGCCGATCACGATCCGTGTTGGGATTCCCTGCATTCGAAGCAGGAGCGCGAGGGCGGAGGCGTAGCGTTCGCAGTGGCCGCGGCGTTGTTCGAAGAGAAACTCCTCCAGGGCGTTGAGGCGTTTGAGGACAGGAGCGCCGAGATCGTATGTGAATTGGTCGCGGAGGTAGGCTTCGATCTTCGCGGCTTGTTCCCGAGGCGCGCTGGCTCCGCCGGTTCTGGCGTCCAGCCAGGCCCGCAAACGGGGGGAAACCTCCGGGTGCTGCGTGAGGCGGGCTCTCAAACCCGCTGAAATGAGGTCTGAGCGGGGCTGAGGATTCAGCCAGTAATCGTAAACGTTGTTGGCGGTGTTCCACATCGATTCGCACTCGATAATTTCGTGGAAGTTTTGGAGAGGCCGCCGGAAAAACTTTCCCGTCAGATACGACACCGGCCCGTCTGTCGGGAGCACGCGTCCCAGAAATGCGACCTCTTTCACACGGACGCGGCGGTGCTCGAGTGTGGGAAGATCGTTCGTTTTAACGAAACGAATCCCTTTCAATGATGCACGGGAGTCAGGGAACCAACGGGTTCCGTCAAAGTCCACCATGGCGAACGATCGCAGCAATCCAATATTCTTTCCTTCAATTTGAAAGATGGTTTTTCCCGACTGCGCGAGACCGCTCCGGGTTGGATCCAGGATGGAGTCCACGAGACTTCCCTCGGAATTGGGGTTGCGCCGGTTTTGGAGCGGGGATCCTATCGCAGCGCGCGGGAAGCCGATGAAGACCACGATCATGGTGATGAAGATGATGGCATAGTTGCGCCATGAGATGGGTGGGCAAAGGGATGGAACCGTGTCGGATGGCGTTATTGGAAGACGCTCACGTTGCAGTTCCATGAGCGCTCGTGGGATAAGAAAAACTGCTGCCAGAAGGATGAACACGAAACGGAAGTCCAGGATGACGGTGCATCCCACCCCGAGTTGGATGCAAGCGGCGACGATGGAGAAGAGTTTCTCGCGACCCGTCAGGGGTCGCACGGTGCGCACTGTCTGGAGCCACGAGATGCCTTGGCCGATGAAAAAGTGGGAGGTTTGCCCAGGCAGCGTCCCCAGCCAGTAGCCTGCCACGCAACCGCCAATCAAAGCTATCGGCTCGAGTGTCTGGGAGATTCGAAGCCCCCTCTTCGCGAGCCACACGCTCAGGATCCATAGACCCACGGAGATCGCGGGCATGGCATATCCATCCCACGTCAGTGCCTGGCAGATGATGCCCAGGAGGATGAATTGATTGCGTGCGCTTTTCATGAGTAGCTTGTGATCTCCGTCTTTCCAAAGCACGCGGTCTTGATCTCCTGCGGCAGGCCGCTCATGTTGGTATTGAGAGGCCCATAAACAGAAACACGCCGACGCCTCCCGCTCCATCCGGTCAACACATCGATGGTCTCGGGCGTCAGCCTGGTGAGCACCACACAAATGGAGGATTTTTTCGAGAGTTTTGAGCACGCTACTTCCAGACGTTCTCGTGTCATCGAACCCCCTCCGGCCTGGAGTCGGGCCAGGAGGCGCAGGATTTCCTCCCCATCCGCAAACGGAGGAGTGATCGAGACCGTTTCAGGATCGCATAGCCGGACCAACTCGACGTGGTGACCCTTGTCCAACGCGGCGAAGATGAGAGAACCCGTCGCTCGGACGGCGTCGTCAAAAACGTTTCGATCAACAAGAGAATCACAATCCAGAATAAAGCTGATGCGCCCGGAGAGCTCTTCATTGAACGTTTTCACCATGAGCCCGGTTCCTTTGGAGCTCGATTTCCAGTGGATTTGTCTCACGGGATCGCCCGGTCGGAATGGCCGAATGCCAGCGAACTCCGCGCCGGATTCAGACCGGCGTTGCCCCTTGAATTTGCCCCCTAGCATCGGTTCGAATCCTGATGCTGGCGGACACTCTGCGGGGTATACGGCTGGGACAACCACGACTTCGCCGGCCAGGGTGAGAGGCACGGAGGAGCGGATGAGACCAAAAGGAAATGAGGAGGCAACCTCCATCTGATCGTGGGGATAGACCCCGCGGAGATGGAACGAGAGCGTCGGAACGGCTGCGAAGCTCGTGCCTGCCGTCATGTGCGGGATCTGGAAGACTGGCTCAACAGCGCCCTTTCGATTGAGTTCGACGAACCCCGCGGCGCTTTTCGGGGGAGCTGTCACGCGCCAGGATTGGGCAAGACGTCCTCGTTCGGGGACACATTCCGACAACGGCGCGTCAATTCGAACCTCTCTCGCGATGCGGCGGGCCGCGACAAAGTTGACCCCGACGCACCCAGCGAAGATTCCTATCAACAAGATCAACAGGCTGGATTGAGACGTAAGCGACGCGAGATAGAGAAGCACCGCACCCCAGAGGAACAGCCATCCGGTTTTTGTCAGCCGCGTTCTCATTTGGAGAGTGTGCGTGGCGGATCTCTGAACTGCCGGTCCCCGGAGCGCCTCATTCAGTGCTGGGCCACGGGACCAGCAACTGGAGGTGGAACACTATGGAGACATCTCTAGCCCTCCTTGATTTCAGGAGGCACGAGAGGTGGGCGGTTTTGCAGGACGCCGACGCGTCGATGCCGCAACTTTAGTCTTTGGTTTTGAAATTCGCGGCGTTTTGGGTTTGATGGGTGGCATGGAGGCCGGTTCGACGGCACCGGGCTCGATCCTCGGGGCGTCGCGCCAGAGACCTTCCAGGTCGAAGCGATCCCTGACATCCCCGCGCATCACGTGAACGATGACATCGAAGTAGTCCAGGACAATCCAGCTTTCACCGACCCGGCCATCGCGCGTCTGCGGGCGCAGGGCGGCATCGCGTTTCAGGCCATCCTCGATCTCGTCCACGACCGCGCGCAGGTGAGGCGCGCTGGTTCCCGTGGCGATGACAAAAAAGTCTGTCACCGACGACAGTTTGTGAACATCCAAAATAACGATGTTTTCAGCTTTTTTGTGGTCTGCCAATTCGCGGCATTTAAGCGCTAGTTCTTTGGAATCCATGCGGTGTACAATCGATCAGTTGGTGTAAGTCTGCTCCCTTTCGATCGCTTCCGCAACTACGGAAGGGACCAATAGGCCGATGGCGAGCCCGGATCGCAGACGGCGGCGCACTTCAATGGAGGACAAAGAGGTTGGGATCCCGCAGATCGTTCTGACGCGAAATGAGGGTGGAGCGGGCTCTGATTCCGGATGGCCGGGGCGGGGGACCACCGCAAATTCGGTCAATCTGGCCAGGTCCGCGGCGTCGCGCCATTTGGGCAGTTGAGCGACATGATCAGCCCCTATGAGGTAGAACAGGGCGGCGAGTGGAAACCGGGCGACATAGTCTCGAACGGTGTCGATAGTGTAGGAGGGGCTTTCGCGGCGCAGCTCTTGGTCGTCGATGTGGAAAGTGGGACGACCTGCGAGCGCGAGTCGCAAAAAGCGGAGCCGACTGGCTGCGGGGGCGGGGCGGCTGCCGGGTTTGAACGGAGATTGAGCGGCTGGGATGAAGACGATTCGGTCGAGTTCCAGTTCCTCCTGGGCGGCTTGAGCCACGAGCAGGTGGCCGTTGTGAACCGGATCAAAGGACCCGCCGAACAGTCCGATCCGACGCGGATCATGCCTCGGGACGGCTGTGGCTTGAGGGCTGGGTGGCATGCGCGGTGGAACGGAAAAACAGTTTGGCGGAGGAGCGTGAGAACAGGGGTCTTTCAGGGGGTGTTTCCGCGAGTTGAGTTAGCAGCAGCGACGCACGCTGTTAAAGCGCTTTTCCTGAGTGTCCGCGTATAAACGACCCTTGTCAGGCACGGAGTTTTCACAGCTGCCGGAGGGTTTTGAAGGGCATCCCGTTTCGTGGCTGCGGTGCGCGGCCTCGGCTCGTGCGAACTCGGTTTCACCGGATAATTCGCGCACCAAACCGATTGCGAGCGTGAACAGCCCGAGCAGTCGGAGAGGCTTTTCTTCAACCAATGCATAGTCCGGCAGCCAGACAGGCGGTGTTTCGTGGAGGGTAGCCAGACGCTTTCGGGCGATTAGCAGGATCCATTCCCTCAGGCACGAAAGGACGATCAAACTGACTGAGATCAAAAACAAAGCAGCGATGGCGGCGTCGAGTTTTTGGTTGAAGCGCAAGCTCCGGTTGTCGCGCACGGCTTGAGTGGCCTCTTTGGCCGCCACGGCGTTTCCCAAATTTTGGAGGCCGGCAACCTTCTGTTCGAGGGCGGGCAGCGCCTTGTCGAGAGCGTCGGCTTGTGCTAGGAAGCCGATTCGAGGGTCGGTGTGAAAGATCTTTTGCGCGCCGGAGGTCATGGTCACGACTAGCAGCCAGCAAAGAGGCACGAGAGTGACGAGAGCGAGGGCGGGACGGCCAGGGATGCCCTCGGAGGGCGGGAAGGTGGGACGGAGCTGTGACTTCAGGATTACGGTGGTCGCCAGACACAGCGCGATGGAGGCGAGCAATTGGTTGGCGATGCCGAACAGCGGCCAGAGCGAGTTGATGCCGCCCAAGGGATCTCGGACTCCCTGGATCAGGAAATATCCCCAGCCTGCGACCACCAGCAAACTCGCGAGCCAACCCGACCACGCATTGCGGGCGAGTCCCAACGGTTTCCACAAGTACCCAAGGAAATCTTGCAGGAGGTAGCGTCCGACCCGTGTGCCGGCGTCGAGCGTGGTGAGAATGAACAACGCTTCAAACATGATGGCGAAGTGATACCACAGATCGAGCCACCTGCCGCGGGTGACATTGGAAAAAATGTGGGCCATGCCCACAGCGAGAGTGGACGCGCCTCCGGTCCTGCCGAACAGCGATTTTTCACCGATCGCCTGGGCGAGCGCGTCCATCTGTTCTACGCGGACAGGATATCCGGCAGCCGTCACTTTTTGCACCACGGCGTCGGGCGTGCCCTTGGTGTTGATGCTGAAATACACGCCGGGCTCCAGGGTGCAAGCGGCGATCAGGGCCATGATGGCCACGAGCGATTCAAGCAGCATGGCTCCGTAGGCGGTTGGCCGGGCAAACTTTTCGCGTGTGATGATTTTTGGAGTTGTGCCACTGGAGATGAGGGTGTGGAAGCCCGAGATAGCACCACAGGCGATGGTGATGAAACAGAAGGGGAACAATTTTCCCGCGACCACAAAGCCTTCTCCATTTTGGGCGAAAGGGGTGACTGCGGGCATCTTGAGATCTGGCAGCACTAGAAAGATACCCAGCGCGAGGGCAAAGATCGTCCCCAGCTTCATGAACGTGCTCAGATAATCTCTTGGGGCCAGCAGCAACCAAACGGGGAGAACGCTGGCGGCGAAACCGTAAGCGATCACCACCCAGGCCACGGGTTCGGGTTGCATGGTAAAGAACGCGGACCACACTGCGTGCTCGTGAACCAGTTTCCCACCCCACACAGCGAGCAGCAGCAGCACGATGCCTATTGCCGACGCTTCGAGCACCTTCCCGACCCGCCAATAACGGAGATAACTCCCCATGAACATTGCGATGGGGATGGTGGTTCCGACTGTAAAAATTCCCCAGGGACTCTCAGCGAGCGCGCGCACCACCACTAGGCCGAGCACGGCGAGCAGAATGATCATGATCGACAGAATGGCAGCCATCGCCATCCAGCCAGTCACCGAGTTGAGCTCCTCCTTGACCATCTGACCGAGCGATTTGCCATCCCGGCGTATGGAAAGAAATAAAATGACAAAATCCTGCACAGCCCCGCCCAGAACGGCCCCGATGAGGATCCAGAGCGCGCTTGGCAGGTAGCCAAACTGGGCAGCGAGCACCGGGCCAACCAGCGGTCCAGGACCGGAGATCGCGGCGAAATGATGGCCGAACACGATCCATTTGTTCGTCTTGACGAAGTCTTTTCCGTCGTCGTGAACTTCGCAAGGCGTGGCTCGACGATCATCCAGCGACAACACCGTCGCTGCGATCCATTTCGAATAAAATCGATAACCGATGGCGTAGCTGCAAACAGCCGCGATGAGGATGTAAGAAGAGTTCAGGGACTCGCCACGGCGCAGCGCCAGCGTCCCGTAGCTCCAGGCTCCCAGGACAGCGATACCGCTCCAAAGTAAAAACGGAATAAATTTGTTCATCGTTGTCAGGCCGTTCACGAAATTTAGAACGAGCCGTCCCGGTTTCCCAGCAAAATGAACCGGGATTGTGCAAGTCCACACTCTGGGAGTGCCTTCTTTCGCTTGTTGCATGCTGCAGAACAGGGGCTCTTCGCTGCAACATTCCGTATCGACCGCGCAACTAGGCAGCGGTTTGGGACCGTTCGGCCATCGGAGCTTCACTGTATCGGGATCTTCCAGTAATCGGGATGACGGCTGGCGTGAGCGACAGCGGAGTTGAGCGCACGAGGTTCACTGCACAAGAGCTCGGATACCGAGATCATCGATATCGCTTCTTCCATTTCGTTTGGGTTGTTTGTATCCTTTGAACACCTCCGAAAAAGAGAACCTTGATGAAGACAGATCGAAATTATCTACTCCTGTTGTGGAGCCAGTTTCTGGGTGCCTTTGGCGACAATGTGATCTTGATGATCATCTTGGGGCAGTTGACCGCGCGGTTCAAGGCAGGTCAGATCACCGAGCAACAGCTCAGCAGTTCAAACGCATTTTACACAACTCTGTTGTTCATCCCCTATTTCGTCTTCGCACCGCTGGCGGGCTACCTGAATGATCGCTTTTCCAAGACCCGATGGTTGCTTGGAGGGAACCTCATCAAACTCGCTGGGACCCTCGTGGCTGCGGCGAGTCTTCTTTCGGGTCATGATTGGCAGGGGTTCGGTTATTTTATTGTGGGGATCGGGTCCTGCGTGTATTCGCCCGCCAAGTACGGCATATTGCCTGAAATTTTGCCTGGGGAACGGTTGGTCAAAGCGAACGGGACCGTGGAAATGCTGACTTTGGTTGCGATTTTGATGGGGAACATCGTGGGAGCCAAACTGATTGATGTGATGCCGCCGCTCCCGTGCTATGGGATTCAGATTGGGATCTACGTCGCATCGCTAGCCCTGAACCTGACAATGACCCGGACGCCCTGCGATGCTTCCGTGCGTCTGGGAACCAGTCTCCAAGAGTTTTTTGGTCACTTTGGAACGTTGTTGAAGACGGCTCGTCTTGGGCGCGTGTTGCTGGGAACCACTCTGTTTTGGATTTGTGGAGCGGTGATGAAAATGAACTTCCAACCCTGGGGCCTGAAAACACTCGGTCTCCCGGACAACACTTCCATCGCGCTCCTGGGGCTTTGGTTGAGCGTGGGGGTGATGATCGGCAGCGTGCTCGCGGGTCAGCTTCACAAGGTTGGCGATTTACGTCGCACCCGTGCTTATGGGGTGGGGTTGGCGTTGCTTGTGGCGATTTTGTCCACCCTCACCGCACGTTACCTCATCGTGAGTTTCCTGATCCTGACGGGGATCAGCGCCGGCCTGTTTCTGATACCCCTCAATGCGGCATTGCAGGCGGAGAGCACTGCCTCGAAGCTGGGAAAAACTATCGCCGTTCAAAACTTCCTCGAGAATCTTGCCATGAGCATTGGAGGCCTGGTGGTCGTGCTCTGCACCACTCGTTTGTCGGCCTCCGCTCCCACGGTTTTCATGGGTCTCGCGGCATTCGTGATCGTCGCCGTACTGTGGCTCCGGTTTCCCGATAGAAAGGACCCGGTGTAACCGCAAAGGACCAAGACCCCAGGCTTCCATGAAAACTTTATTAAGAATTCTGGTGCGTTTATTGTTCCGGTTCGAGGCGTACAACACGCGCGTTCTCGACACGCCGGGCCCGATCCTGCTGCTGCCCAATCATGTCTCCTGGCTGGACTGGCTGTTTCTCCTAGTCTGTCTGGATGACGATTGGAAATTTGTCACATCAAGCACCACCGCCGAACTCTCATGGATTCACAAACGGATGATGGTGAACAAGCGGACTTTTCCCATCGACCCCGCGTCTCCCTACAGTGCCAAACACATGGCTGCATACCTTGGCGGAGGAGGGCGTTTGGTGCTTTTCGCCGAAGGTCAGATCAGCTTCACGGGGACTTTGATGAAGATCTACGACGGAACGGGGTTCCTGCTCCTCAAAACCAGGGCGAAGGTGATTCCTTGCTATTTGAGGGGTGCCAACCGCTTCAGGTTATCGAGGCAGCCCGGGTGGCGTCGGTGGTTTCCTAAGGTCACAGCCCATTTCGGAGCCGTGGTCCAAGCCCCTGCCATGGGGGAGATGCGCGCGGCCAAAGCGCGTGCCAAGCTCACGGATTGGGTGCGCGATCAGATGGTGCGACAACAGTTCCAGGTCGAATCGGAGCTGGGTCCACGGAACATGCTGGACGCGATCGACGAGGCCGCTCACCGCCGTCCCGGCGATCTGATCTTGGAGGACGCCACTCACAAGACGTTGACCTATCGACGACTGATCGCGGCGACCGATGTCGTTTCGACGAAGCTGCTTCCCCTGGTCCGTGGGTCGGATCGCGTGGGCGTGCTGATGCCGAACCTTGCCGCGACGCCGGTCGTGATCCTGGCGCTCTGGCGGCTGGGCAAGACGCCATCGGTGATCAACTTTTCATCGGGCGCAGCGGTGATGGTTGCGTGCGCGCGCCTTGCGGGGCTGAAACAAATTGTCAGTTCGCGCGGTTTCCTGGCCAAGGCAAAGCTCGACATCGGCCCTTTTGAGCGGGAAGGAATTCGGGTTATTTATCTCGAAGACCTCGGGATCAGCTCGACGGACCGTCTTCTGGCGTTGCTGCGGGCGTCGGCGTCCCTGGCCCTTCCCAAAAGCTCCCATTCGAGTGCCGGTCTCCGCCCTGATCAAACCGCCGTGGTCTTGTTCACAAGCGGTTCTGAGGGAGTTCCGAAAGGAGTCGAACTGACGCATGGAAACCTCCTGGGGAACATTCGCCAAATACTCGCGGTGACGGATCTTGAGGATCGCGACCGGTTGTTCAACGCCCTGCCTTTGTTTCATTCCTTTGGGCTGACCATTGGCACGTTCCTTCCCCTGGTTCGAGGACTCTACGTGTTTCTGTATCCATCGCCTCTGCACTACCGCGTGATTCCTTCGGCGGTTTATGACAGAAACTGCACGATTTTTCTGAGCACCAACACATTTTTGAACGGCTATGCACGGAAGGCGCAGTCGTATGATTTCCGGAGCATGCGCTATCTTTTTGCGGCGGCCGAAAAGTTGCAAGAAAGCACGGCGTCCACATGGTCCAGGATGTTTGGGGTCCGAGTTCTGGAAGGGTATGGCGCGACGGAATGCGCGCCTTGCGTGAGCGTGAACACGCCTCTCATGCCGCGGCACGGATCGGTGGGGAGGTTGCTGCCGGGGATGGAGCATCGGCTGGAACCTGTGGAGGGTGTGGCGGAAGGTGGCCGTTTGCTGTTGCGTGGGCCGAATGTCATGCGGGGTTATCTGAACGAGGATGCAAACGCGAAGTTCCTTGCGCTCCATGGGTGGTATGACACGGGCGATATTGTGACGGTGGATGAGGATGGTTTTTTGTTCATCCAAGGCCGACTGAAACGCTTTGCGAAGGTCAGTGGGGAGATGGTGAGCCTGACCGCAGTCGAGGATGCGCTGGCTGGGGCCTTCCCACAGTACGGACTGCACTGCCAGACAGCGGTTTTGAGCCAGCCTGACGAAGGCAAAGGGGAGGTGTTGCTGGTGGCCACGAATGAACCTCGGCTGACCCTGGACGAAGTGCGCGCCGCAGTGAAAGCGAAGGGACTTCCCAACCTCTGCGTGCCCCGGGAGATTTTCGTCGTCCATGAAATCCCCAAGCTCGGGACCGGCAAAGTGAATCACCGCGAGTTGCTGGCGCAGGTCGAAAAAATGCGTGCCAAATGAGCTTGGATCAGTCAGTTTGGAAGCCGCGAATGAACGCCGTGAGTGGGGCAGGCGTCCGGCGCTGGAAACCCCTTTTTCGAACAACCTGACTGTTTCGGACTAACGCGGTTGCGTCCGCGCCAGCGAAGGCATGACGACCCGGAAGAAACGGCGCGGGTCGTTATTGGGGAGTGTCAGGTTCCGCCTTCCCGACTCCAGAATCCAGAGCGGTGAGGTGATCTCGGACCAAGTCTCGAGATCCTGCGATCCTTGCAACTGGATTTCGTTTGCGAGGTTGGCATCGACTGAAATCGAAACATCCTTCGATGCCTCAGAGTGACGGATCGAAAGCGAGGCGATTTCAAGGCTGCTCAGTATCAGACCGTTGTCCCCAACACATAGGAACCTGTCTCTTCCGAAACACACCTTCCTGATGCCAGATGGAACCTGGACCGGGTTCAGTCGCCAGTTTAGACCGTCAACGGACCATCGCACCTGGCCTGAGGGCGAAACCAACAGAAACACGCCGTTGCCGTAGGCCAGAGGACCCGGCTTGAATTCGCCCTCATTTCTCTGTTTCGACCAATTGATCCCATCCCCAGAAATAAAGATCACCGGATATTCCCAGCGTCGTTTCCATTGGGTAGGCGGATTGCCGACAGGATCCAGAGGCCCTAGTTCGCGAGCCGCGATCAAGAACTTCCCGGCGCCGAAGCAAAGCCCTTCAATGACCAAGTCCTGATTGCTCAGTGCTCGGACCCATTTGATCCCGTCGATGGAGGACACTACCGAACCGTGTGTTGCCGCCACGAATCGTCCGCTGCCGAACCGCATTTCTTGGACAGAGTCAGCGAAAGGGAACGAACCGGACACGAAAACCGACACAGGAAGAACCGTGCCGCGCCAGTCCACACCGTTCGAGGAAACCAAGCTCACGGGCTGCGCGTTGGTAATGTTGCCATAAATCGCATCCGTGTAGCCCCGCAGACCAACATAAAGGCCGTTTCCCCAAGCGACTTGATCCGCGGAGAACCCTTCTGGGAATTGACTCGAGATGATCCTTCCGTCATCCAGGAAGAGGTGGCTCTTCTGGATCGAAACAAACAAGGTTCCCTTGGGACTGGCTGTGAAAGCGAGGACTTCGGTTAGAACCGCCTCTCCCATTGGTTTCCAAGAAAGACCATCGTCACTTTGGAACGGGCTTCCCGCACCTTCAAGGACCACAAATCCCTTTGGGGTATGATCGCAAGCAAAGAGATTACCTTGCCCTAAGTTCGTTTGTGTCCACACTAAAGGATACTGAGCCGCTTGGACGCGGGCAGATAGAAAGAGGACCACAGCCAACACAATCGTCCTGAGCCACACCGCAAGGTTGAAGCTCCATCCAGGACAGTCTTTAGCTGAGCGCATAATCAGCGGCCGTGCCGACGGATCAACCATCGGTTTGATGACACTTTACCAGGATAAAGGGCTCCTACCGAATGGCAGACATAAAGGGGAATGAAGCCCCGAGAGCCGCGGCAGCATTTGCTGGTTTCGCCGGATCTGTAGATCCAACCGGAACTCCAAGGTAAGTCACATTTGGGTTCGAGAAAAGCTGGAGGATGGGGCCGCTTGACCGGCCCGACATCAGGTCAGAAAAGTCGGGATTGTTCGGGGACATATCCAGCGAATAGAACCCGTTGGCACCGGTCTGCCATTTGGGTGAATCCTCGTAGTTATGGTGCAGGCCGCAGTTGTGGCCAAGTTCGTGCGCAGTTCCAAAACGCGGCGCAAACGCACTGCCAACTGTGATAACCGAAAACCGTTGCAGGTTGCCAGGTGTTGAAACGTAAGCTGCCCCACCAGTAACTGGCTGTTTAACCCACAACTGCAGCAAATCTGCTCCAACAGAATCCGCATAACTCAGTGTTCCTTGGAGGCCTGCCTGCTGATTCACGAAGTTTTCCAAGTCGGTAAAATAGTTCCCAGAGTCGTTATAGCTCCATCTCAGAGCTTGTACCAAATCAAAGGAATACGAACCACTCGGAGTGATTGCGCTGTTGGCAAGCGCGGAGTTTGCCTGAGATACCGCCAAGTATATCGCAGAAGCCGCCGCTCCATCGCTTCCATAATAATACGTGACGTTCCAGGAAAAGTAGACCATAAGCTTAACAATGTGGGATCCTCCACCGCCGCTCTTTCCAATTTGCCGCAACCTTTGAAAGGAGGGCTGCCGCGGCGCTGATGGGGTTTGAGCAGCGCATTCGAACTTAGCTTTGTGAGGTGACTGTTCGACTATCCTGTAGTCTCCTAAAGCTGTGTGCCTCAAGAAGTATCCTACCTCTCCGGGACCATGCATTTGCGCCGTAATATAGTCTCCGACCTGCGAGATCATGAACCATGAGCCCGGATTGCCTTGAACTTCACACGTAATTATCCGGGCAGGACCGACTCTCTCTAAACGAGAAACTAAAAGGTCAAATGTGCGATTGCTAAACGGGCTGAATGTCCAACGTGCTCCTGGGAGTGAAGCATCGGGGGGTGGTGAGTTTAGCCTCACATGGCGAGCCCGCAATTCGCTTTCGTCTTCCAGTTGGGCATCTTCAGGGGAAGTTTCATCGGCTACAAGTTCATACTTGAATACCTGGGCACAGGCCGCCTGATGAAGGTTGCTTGGATATAATAAAAGGCCTCCAATGCCGACCGCGAGGAGGCGCTGGGTGATGAAACGGGTAATACACATCGTTTTCATAGGCTTTTCACTGGTCTCCTATAAATGCAGCTAATATTCGAGTGAATCAAATGTTAACTCCGACTGATGTCAAGCGGAAATCCATCAGAAAACACCAATTCATTTTGGTCCATTTGGCTGCCGAGGGTGCGTGTCTTGGGTTGGGATGGGTGTGAACAAGAAGCCGGCGGCTGAGGAGGGGTAGGATTGGACCTTGGTCGGAAGGCTTGGGATGAACGAGTTCGAAGGTTGGCTGAGGATTGAGTTGAGTTCGTCGGTTCCTCCAGAGGTCTGCCTGGGGTTCGCGCGGTTGAAATGAGCAAACCAAGCGCCAAGGGGGTGGGGACGGCTCGTCCCCATGTTCCTCTCCGATAGACACTCGAACCGGGGACGAGCCGTCCCCGCCCCGAAGTTCATGGAAAGATGTCTGGCCAGAAGGTTCGCGGTTTCGTTACAATGGTTCGTTTCAACAAGACAATGAAGACACTCGACAATCATGGGATGGGCCGCCAGCGCGGCGATCGACAGAGCCGGTCTTTCGGACGGGCCACCCCCTTGTGGGGAACGGGACCGACCCGTCGCCTCGGGTTCACCTTGATCGAGCTCTTGGTCGTGATCGCGGTGATCGCGATCCTGGCTGGAATGCTTCTGCCCGCCTTGGCCAAGGCAAAAACCAAGGCGCAGGGGATTCAATGTTTGAACAATCTTCGGCAACTCCAGTTAGGCTGGATTCTCTATGCGGATGATCACGCGGACAACCTCGTCTTCAACGCCCTGGATCCGAGCTCTTCTGGTTGGGTGAAGGGCGTCCTGAACTTCGATGGTGCGAACACCGATAACACAAACAAACTTTTTCTGACTGATCCTCGGCACGCCAAGCTGGCACCCTATTCTGCCTTCAGCGCTGGGATTTACAAGTGTCCCGCGGATCGGAGCACGGTCAAGGTAGGTGGCAGATCCATGGCCCGAGTGCGAAGCCTTTCGATGAGCCAGGCAATGAATTCGACGGATGACTGGCTCAATGGTTCCCATGGCAAGCCTTACTACAAGGCAGGCACGCGCTTCCGGATTTTTCGAAAATCGTCTGATATCGATGTCCTCGGCCACTCGCAGGCCTTTGTGTTTATCGATGAGCATCCAGACGGCATCAACTATGGCGACTTCGCGGTTATTTATCGGGATGCGACGGAGCTGGAGAAAACGCGGTTCGTGGATATGCCAGGCAGCCAGCACAACGGAGCTGGCGGGCTTTCATTCGCGGATGGGCATGCGGAGATTCGGCGTTGGGTTGATTCGCGGACCCGGCCAAAGGTGCTGTACAGCGACAAAGGATGGCAGACCTGGGTGGTGGACTGCCCGGGAAACCGGGACATTCTCTGGCTTTCGGAACGGACCACGATTGTCGAACAGTAGTCACTCTGAAATTTTATGATCACGTGGAAGGGCTTTACATTTTCTTTTCTAACTCTGATTTCAACCGGCCTTGTGGTCGCTGCGGGCCGGCAGTTGACGGGGCAGCATGCTCCTGCGACCACTCCGCCGTTGTCGCCAGCGGACGCTCAAAAAAAGTTTCGTGTGCCCGACGGGTTCGAGGTCCGTTTGTTCGCGGCTGAGCCGGATGTCGTGAATCCGGTGGCGATGACCTGGGACGGTCGGGGGCGGCTGTGGGTGGTGGAGTTGTATGAATATCCGCTTGGGGCGGCGTCGGGGGTCAAACCACGGGACCGTGTCAAAATTTTGGAAGATACAGACAACGACGGGCGCGCCGACAAAGTCACCGTTTTTGCGGACGGGCTGAACCTGGCTACAGGCATCCTGTTGGGGGACGGCGGCGCCTATGTGGGGCAGGCGCCTGAGCTTTTGTTTTTGCAGGACACGGATGGAGACGACGTGGCGGACAAGCGGACCGTGGTGATGAACGGGTTTGGGATGGAGGATCGGCACGAGCTCTTGAACGGGTTCACATGGGGGCCTGACGGATGGCTTTACATGACGCACGGCGTTTTCACGCATTCGAAGGTGAAGCGTGCGGAGGATCCCAACGGGGAGGGCGTGACCGTGAACGCCGCGGTGGCTCGGTTTCATCCGAGAACCAAACGGTTTGAGGTGTTTGCCGATGGGACGAGCAATCCTTGGGGTGTTGACTTCGACCGCGAGGGCAACGCGTTTGTGAGCGCCTGCGTCATAGACCATCTTTTTCATACGGCTGCGGGGGGTCTGTACACGCGCCAGGCAGGAAGCCCGGCTTATCCGTATGCGTATGAGCTTTTACCATCGATCGTGGATCACAAGCACCTCATGGCGGCTTATGCCGGGGTTCAGGTGTATCAAGGGGATCAATATCCCGAGGCTTATCGGGGTACGATTTTGATGGGAAACATCCATGACAACGCGGTGCATCAGGATCGGTTGACACGCCATGGCGCTTCTTTCAAGGCATCGTTCATTCAGGATTTTGTTCGAGCTAACGATGGATGGTTTCGACCGGTGAGCACGCAGGTGGGGCCGGACGGTGCGGTGTGGTTGATGGACTGGTACGACAGGTATCCCTGTTACCAAAACGCCAACGCGGATCCGGAGGGCGTGGACCGGGAACGCGGGAGGATCTGGCGCGTGGTTTATACGGGCAAAGAGCCGGGGAGAAAGGTCGTGCCACATCCGCAGGGCATCGACCTCGAGAAGGCGGGCACGACCGAGTTGGTGAACGCGCTGGCGCACCCCAATTCCTGGCAGAGGCGGGTGGCGCAACGTTTCCTGAGTGAGCGGCGTGACATTGCGGCGCGCGGACCCTTGGTGAAGTTGTTGCGTGACGGGAAGGAGCTTGAGCCGAGGTTGGCCGCGCTGTGGACGTTGCACGGTTCAGAGCATCTTGAGGAGCCGGTGTTGGACGGATTGGTGGCCGACTCCGACCCCGTGATTCGCGTTTGGGTGGCTCGTTTGACTGGGGAAAGACCACAATGGGCGGACTCGAGCGTTTCTCGTTTGGAGATCCTGGCCAACGATCCCAACCCGAGCGTTCGTTTTGCGGTGGCGGTGGCGGTTCGGCAATTTGTCTCGGGGAGTTTGACCGTGAACACCCCACCCAGGACGCGAGGGGTTGATCCGAGCCAGGCCATCGCTAACTTGGTAAAAGCGTCGGCGGACGGCAAGGATCCCCTGGTTTCATTCATGATATGGATGGCGGCCGAGCCGATGGTGGTGGAGAACCCGGGCGCAGGGTTCGATTGGCTGGCCGAGAATGGGATGGCGACGCTGCCGCTGTCGAAGACCTTGACGACCAAGGTCGCGCGGCGTTTGTGCGACACCCGGAAGCCTGAGATGCTCGATCAAGTGATCGATTTTGTAGTGTCGCTCCCTGGGTCCGCCGCACCGCTGATCATTGGGGCTCTGGACGGTCTGATCGAGGGACAGAGGGGGAAGGCAATTTTACCTGGCAAACCGGCCGCTGCATTTCTAGAGAAACTTGCGGGGCATCCGAACAAAGACATTGTGGCGCGGGCAGAGCAGTTGGGATCGATGTGGGGGGATGCCAAGGCGATGGGATCGATGCTCGCGAAGATCAATGATGCCACCGCCAGCGATGGAGATCGAGCGAAAGCCCTTGGCACAGCGCGGCAGTTAAAGAACGACGCCGCGCGGGATGCCGTGTTGCAGTTATTGACCTCGAAGAATTCAGAGACGCTCAAGATCGAAGCGATCCGGGCATTGGCAGAAATAGGGGGAGATCGCGTGGGGGAGTTTTTGATCGCGAACTGGAAATCGTATCCCCCAGCGCTGAGGCGGACCGTTTCCGAGACACTGGTCTCTCGTTCGCGGTGGCTCGCGAACTTGCTCTCGGCCATCGAACAGAAAACCATCTCGGCGAGTGATATGCCCGCCACGGTGGTTCGATCGCTCGTGCAGTCGAAGGATGATCAAGTGAGGAACCGGGCGTTGGTGGCGATCGGGCGTGTGCGGGACGCAAACGTGGACAAGCTGTCGGTGATCCTCGCCAAGAAAAGGGTGGTTTTGTCTGGGGACATCGATCTGGAGGCGGGCCAGGAGGTTGCGAAAAAGACCTGCTTGGTGTGTCACAAACTTCATGGCGAGGGGGCTGAAGTGGGGCCTGATCTCACCGGTGTGGGACGGTCTACGTTGGACGCGCTGCTCGCGAACACGATCGATCCGAACCAGATCATTGGGAAAGGGTATGAAAACGTCGAGGTCGAAACCAAGGACGGACGTTCGATCATCGGACGCCTTGTGGAAGACACGCAGGTGAGAGTGCGACTGCTTGCGGCAGGTCCGAAAGAGGAAGTGGTTGGCCGGTCGGACATTGTTTCCATGCGAGTTTCGGAGTTATCGGTCATGCCAGAAGGGTTGGAGCAGATGCCCGATGCGGACTTTCGGAACTTGATCTGGTATATCCTGAACCCACCGCAGGACGAACGTCCCCTCACGCCAGAGCTGCGGAAGCAGCTTGTTGGAGATGAAAAGCCAACGGCGCAGAACCAACCCGGCACGGATGGGGAGTCAGTCGCTTTGTGGAATCCAGGGTGGCGGGTTCAGGCACCCGATTTTGAGGGGACGCCGAGGAAAATTCCCGAGTTTGCCGGTTTGAAAAACGTGTTGATGACGCACCCGCAAGACCTCCGGCGTCCGGCTTCGCTGGAGCGTGTGGTGGACCTTGTTACGGGTTCTCGAGTCACACTCAAAGTCATGGTGGCTGCCCATGAAAAAGGGGATTGGGAGCTGCGAATCATCGCGAACGACCGTGTCATGTTGAAGAAGATCGTGAGCCATGAAGGGGAACGGTGGAAGCGTTTTGAGGCTGATCTTTCGGAGTTTGCCGGAAAGAAGGTTTCATTACGTCTCGAGAACGCCGCCAACGATTGGGCGTATGAGTTTGGCTACTGGGGAACGGTGGAGCTGACTGATTAAAGAATCAAGTATTTTGGTCTGCGGTGATTAAACTTGGGTGATCCGGCGTCAACCTCACAGTGGCAGTTTCAGATCAAGCTGGTAAACGAGTGACCGTCGACGGCAAGTTTTTTCGCCTCGACGGTCGTAAGTTTTTTGTCAAAGGAGCGACGTATGGTCCGTTCCGCAAAAACATATTAGGGGAGCCGTTTCCATCGAAGGAGCGAGCCGGGACGGATCTGGTTATGGCGCGTGGGATGGGGATAAACGTGTTCCGCTTGTATGACGCGCCAGCGCGCTGGTTTTTGGATCTCGCGTTGGAGCATGACATCCGGCTTCTCGTGGACCTGCCGTGGAACAAGGACACCTGTTTCCTGGATTCCCCAGGGCAATGGCAGGAGGCGGTGGAGACGGTAAGGCGTCTGGCTGCCGCGTGCGCCACTCATCCGGCGGTGTTTGCGATCAGCGTGGCGAATGAAATTCGCCCCGACATCGCGCGGTGGAGCGGTGCCGAGCCTGTTGCGGAGTTCATCGATCTGCTCGTCATGGAGGTCAAGCGCATCGATCCGAACTGTCTCTGTACTTTTTCAAATTTTCCGCCTACAGAGTATCTTCGTCCTCACTCTCTGGATTTTCATGCGGTGAATGTCTATCTGCATCACCCGCAGCCGTTCGAGAATTATGTGACTCGATTGCAGAGTCTTGCCGAATCGAAGCCTCTGATATTGGGGGAATTTGGCATTGACTCCCTCCGCGAAGGGGAGGGGGCTCAGGCTTCGATTCTTGGGTGGCAGATCCGGAAGGCGTTTCAGCAGGGGTTGGCGGGGGTTGTGGTGTTTAGTTTCACGGACGAGTGGCATCGGGACGGGCGGGATATAGAGGACTGGAAGTTTGGGTTGACTCGAAACGATCGATCTGCGAAGCCTGCGTTTGCGGTGGTGGAATCGGTCTTCGAGGCGGCGCCCTACCTTCCATTCGATCGGCTTCCGATGGTGTCCGTCGTGGTGGCGAGCTACAATGGGGCGCGCACCTTGAAGAACTGTTTGGAGTCTTTGGTGAGACTGAACTACCCCTCCTACGAAGTGATCCTTGTGGACGATGGTTCGAGCGATGAGAGTTTTGCAATTGCGAGCGCTTTTCCGACAGTCAGAACCATTCGGCACGCGGAGAACCGGGGTTTGTCGGAGGCACGGAACACGGGGATACTGGCTTCGCACGGCGAGGTGGTGGCGTTTACGGACGCAGATTGTCGAGCTGACGAGGACTGGCTCTTTTATTTGGTGAACGATCTGGTGCGGAGCGGGTATGCGGGGGTGGGTGGGCACAACTTTCTTCCGCCAGACGATTCCTGTATCGCGGCGGCGGTGATGGTGTCGCCGGGAGGGCCGGCGCATGTCATGCTCACGGACCGTCTTGCGGAGCATATCCCCGGTTGCAACATGGCGTTCTACAAGTGGGCTCTGGTGGAAGTGGGGTATTTCGACCCGGTTTTCAGGACAGCGGGGGATGATGTGGACATGTGCTGGCGGCTGCAGCAATTGGGGTTAAAGATCGGATTTAGCCACGCGGGGTTCGTCTGGCATTACCGGCGGTCGGCCGTGCTAGATTATGTGAAGCAACAGCGCGGGTATGGCGAGGCGGAGGCGATGCTGGTGCGGAAGCATCCGGAGTATTTCAACTGGTTTGGGGGTAGCACATGGCAGGGGCGAATTTATTCGGCGGCCAAACCAGGGATCACCATGGGTGGGTCCATGATCTATCACGGACGGTTCGCGACGGGGATGTTCCAGACGCTCTACTCGCCCCAGCCCGCATTCATGCTGATGCTGGTGACGAGCCTGGAGTATCATGTGTTGATCACGCTTCCGCTGCTCGTGGTCGGCACGGTGCTGCGTCCCCTGTTGTGGTTTGGGGCGGCCAGCCTTGCATCGTCAATAGGGTTGTGCGTGGCGGCGGCCATGCAGGCTGAACTTCCTCGAAAGCAGCTCAAGATCTGGTCGCGACCGCTGGTTGCCATCCTGTATTGCATGCAGCCGGTAGTTCGCGGGTGGGCGCGTTACCGGGGCCGGTTGCGTGTGAACTGGGTGCCCTTGGCGTCTTTTGAGAGTTTGAATTCCGTGGGCCTGAAATACAAAGGGCAGGAGTTTGGCGGGATCGATTTTTGGGATGAAGGGAAGGTGGATCGCAGCGACCTGCTGGCGTGTTTGCTGGCCGAATTGGAGAAACATGGTTGGCAGCATCGGGCGGATGGGGGTTGGAACAACTATGATGTCGAGATTTTTGGAACACGTTGGAGCCGGTTGCAACTGACGACGGTGGCGGAGTATCACGGGGGTGGGAGGCAGATGTTGCGATGCCGGTTAAGACCGGCGTGGACTTTTTTAGCGCGCGTGGTGTTTTGTATTCTGACGGCGCTGAATCTGATCGTGCTGGGTTTATTCGGCAGCACGTTGCCATGGCTGAACCTTGTGTGGATGAGCTTGCCTGGGTTCGTGTGGTGGTTGCACGTCGAGCAACGCACTTTGCAAAGGTTGGTTGCTTTGTTCGTGGAGCAGGCCGCGCGACCGCTTAAACTTCTCAAGGTGGATGGGCCGGGGAAGCAGGGGGGGAGAACCTAGGGCTTTTGACGAGGCTTGATCGGAGGCTGGGGTGCTGGTAGGTTCCGCGTTCCCTTGAACAGGGGGACGACACAATGGATTACAAGAACACGTTAAACCTGCCTCGGACCGATTTCTCAATGAAAGCGGATCTGGTGGCGCGCGAACCCGAGCGACTGGAGAAGTGGCAGACCGGGCGTCTTTATGAACAGATTCAGACCCGGCGTGCGGGCGCGCCGAGGTTTGTCTTGCACGATGGTCCGCCTTTCGCGAACGGTGATGTTCACATTGGCACGGCGTTGAACAAGATACTGAAGGATTTTGTGGTCAAGTATCATACTCTTCGAGGGAAGCGTGCGCCCTATGTGCCTGGGTGGGATTGCCACGGGTTGCCCATTGAATTCAAAGTTTCTCAGGAGCTTCGCAAGGCGAGTGAGACGCAAGCCGACGCCCTGACTGTGCGGAACGCATGCGAGGCGTACGCACGGAAATACATCGACTTACAGCGGACACAATTCAAGAGACTGGGTGTTTTCGGAGATTGGGAGAATCCGTATTTGACCCTGGACAAGCATTACGAAGCTCAGGAGTTGCGGCTGTTTGCGGACATTGTGGAAAAGGGGTTTGTTTATCGGGGTAAGAAGCCGGTGTACTGGAGCATCCCTTGCCGCACGGCCCTAGCGGAGGCAGAGGTGGAGTACCAAGACCATGTCAGCCAGAGTGTGACCGTCAAATTCCCTGTTGTAGGGCATCCGGGAACGTTCCTGTTGATCTGGACGACGACTCCCTGGACGCTCCCCGCAAACTTGGCCGTGGCGTTCAACACCACCTTCAATTATTCCATGGTCCGGGTGGGGGAAGAAACGTATCTCATTTCAACCCTGATGCTGCCCGGGTTGGCTCAGAAATGCGGATGGGAGAGCTATGAAGTGGTGCGCACGCTGTTCGGGGAACAGTTGCTCCAGATCGAGTATCGCCACCCGTTCTGTGACAGGCAGGGTCGTTTGTTCGCGGGCGACTCATTTGTGGAGAGCTCCACGGGGACGGGGTTGGTGCATATCGCACCGGGTCATGGCCTCGAGGATTATGGTTTGGGCCTGCAACAGGGTTTGGCGGTTTATTCTCCGGTGGATGACGCCGGTTGCCTGATGCACACGACGGATTTTCCGGCGGCGCAGCAGATGCCTTTGGAGCTGGTTGGAAAATCCATTCTTGCGAAGCACGGAGTGAGCGAAGCAAACACGGCGGTGTTGCACGAGTTGCGGGTTCGCGGTGTGCTTTTGCATCAGGAAAACCTGCATCACAGCTATCCGCACTGCTGGCGGAGCAAGACCCCCGTCATTTATAGGGCGATGGATCAGTGGTTCATCCGCATTGATCACGAAGGGTTTCGCGCCAAAGCCCTCGATCAGATCCGGAACCGGGTCGACTGGGTGCCCGGGTGGGGGAGGAACCGGATTGAGGCCGCCGTGAAATCGAGGCCGGACTGGTGCATTTCGAGGCAGCGTGCTTGGGGGGTCCCGATCCCGGCCTTTTACGATGCTGCTGGGACGCCAATTTTAGAGGCGCAAGTCATCCGTCGCTTTGCAGCTTTGGTCGAGCAATACGGGTCCAACCTGTGGTTTGAGAAATCGGCCGATGAGCTTTGGGGTCTTTTGCGACCCGACGGGTGGACTGGAAGGGAGCCTGGGACAAAATCGCAGGATACGCTCGATGTCTGGATCGATTCCGGCTCCTCGTCCCGCGCGGTGTTAATGTGTCGTTCCGAGCTCCGCGAAGGCGATGTGTGGGGTGCGGACATGTATCTGGAGGGGAGCGACCAGCACCGAGGGTGGTTCCAGTCCTCCTTGTTGCTTTCCCTAGCGGGCAATGAAGCGCCTCCTTTTAAGACAGTGTTGACCCATGGGTTCATGGTGGACGCGGATCGTGAGAAAATCTCGAAGAGCAAACAAGGCCAGGGCGGCTATGAAAAACCTCAGACAGCGGATGCGTATGTGAAACGGTATGGGGCCGACGTCGTGCGTTTGTGGGTGGCATCGCAGGATTACAGAAACGACCTGGTGGTGAGCGAGGAACGTCTCACAAAGGTCACCGAAATCTATCGACTTTTGCGGAACAGCCTGCGGTATCAGTTGTCCAATCTTTATGACTTCGATCCCGCGTTGCATGCCGTCCCATTCGAGGCGATGACACGGTTGGACCGGTGGGTGATGGATGCATTCCGCTCGGTGGAACTGAAAGTGGACGAGGCTTACTCGCGCTATGAGTTTCACTCGGTGTACCAGATTTTGAGCCAGTTCGCGGCTGTGGAATTATCGGCAGTGTACCACGATGTCGTGAAGGACCGTCTGTACACCGATGCTGCCTGCTCGGCGCGGCGGCGCTCGACCCAGACGGCGTTGCACATTCTTGCGAAGGGACTCTGCCAGATGCTGGCTCCTATCTTGTCCTTCACGACTGACGAGGTATGGGAATTCCTCCCTGGGTCGGGCTTTGCCAGTTCGGTGCATTTGACCGATTGGGCTCCCGTTGGGCCGAGCGCTCCTGAGGCTTGTTTATTGAGCGACGAGGAGGCGGAGCAGTGGCGGTTAAATTTTGCGTGGCGCGAACGCGCCATGGCTGAGCTGGAAAAGCAGCGGCAGTCGAAGGTGATCGGGAAGGGGTTAGAGGCGGAGTTGATTTTGAGCGGTTCCGGGCCCGGGGTTGCACGGTTGGCTGAGGATCCTTTGTGGCGTGAGGATTTGCGGGAACTGCTGAATGTTTCGTCCTTAGCCGTGCGATGGCTCGATGGAGCGGGGGGGGAGGCTGTTGAGTTTGAAGTGCGGCACGCGGGAGGTCAGAAATGCGAACGCTGCTGGCATTGGGAACTCAGTGTTGGAACGTGCCCTGGTCACGTCACCCTGTGCTCCCGGTGCGCGTTAGCGGTGGGTTAAAATCTCACCGCACCGACCCTCTTTTCCTCTTCCTGATCCCTGCGTCTGTCCCTGTGTCTGTCCCTCTGGCAGGCCTCTTTAATCACTCAGGTCAGGTAGGGCATGTATTCGGGCACCGCCTTTTTGAGACGCATCTTGAGCTGGTTTGGTTCGATGCTGTGGAGATCTTCTGTAACTTCCGCAAATTGCTTTTCGACTTGAGCCAGGTCGGACGGTTGAGAAACAAACCGCATAATCTTGGGGTGGCTGGTGGGAGTGATATTTTCGCCTACGTGGCTTAATTCTTCGAACAGTTTTTCACCGGGACGAAGGCCGGTGAATTCGATTTCTATATCTTCATCGGGTTTGAGTCCGCTGAGCTCGATGAGTTGTCTGGCCAGGTCGACAATTTTGACAGGTTTTCCCATGTCGAGCACAAAGATCTCCCCGCCGCTTCCTTGGGTCCCACTTTGCAAGACCAGGCCGACAGCCTCTGGGATGGTCATGAAGTAACGGGTGACATCGGGGTGGGTTACTTTAACCGGTCCACCCGCGGCGATTTGCTTATTAAAGATGGGGATCACACTCCCCGATGATCCTAGCACGTTGCCGAAGCGGACGGCGATGAACTTGGTGGTGTGAGGGAGAGAGGTGTTCTGGCTCGCGTGCAACGCTTGCAGGAAGATCTCAGCCAGACGTTTCGTGGCCCCCATCACATTGGTGGGATTGATTGCCTTGTCCGTGGAGATCATGACAAACCGATCCACGCCGTGAGCCATGGCGAGCCGGGCCATTTGAGCGGTCCCCAGGGTGTTGTTCTTAATCGCTTCCGCAGGCTGGCTTTCCATCATGGGGACGTGTTTGTGAGCGGCGGCGTGGAACACGACTTCGGGTTTGAATTTTGCGAAGATCTGCCTCATGCGTGGCTCGTCGCAGATGTCGGCAACAGCAGGGAGAATGTGGCCTCCCGAACCCGATTCCTTCAGCTCCTGCTCAATCTGGAAGAGGAGGAACTCAGATTGTTCGACGAGCACGAGGCGCCGCGGGTTGTAGGACGTGATTTGGCGACACAGTTCGGTGCCGATGCTGCCGCCCGCGCCTGTCACCATGACGATCTTGTCGCTGAGAATCTGGCGAATGCTTTCTGTTTCAAGGCTTACAGGCTCACGGCCCAGGAGATCCTGAATTTCGACGGAGCGCAACTGGCTCACCTTGACTTTACCTGTGGCGAGCTGGTCCATTGAGGGCACGGTCTCGAAACGCAACCGGGTTTGTTGCAGGATCTTAACAATTTCGCCAATCCGTTTGGCGGGGGCCGAAGGCATGGCGATGATGATTTCCTCGAGTTGGAGGTTGAGCTTCGGATTGAGCAAGAACTCTGCATTGCCAACGACTGGAATGTTATGGACTCGGGATTGCCATTTTCCCTCGTCGTCATCGAAGAAAGCCACGGGATTGAGGCCCAGTCCGCGCTTGCTACCGAGCTCGCGTGCGAGGCTGGCGCCCACATCGCCGGCACCGATGATGCCCACCCTGCGTGCGTGCCGTGAGGAGCGGCCCTGGGGTGCGAGGAATCGTTCACGAATCAACCGAAACGACAGGCGGATGCCCGTGAGCGCGACGAAGGAAAGGAGAAAATCCAGGAGAAGGACGCCCCGTGGAACGTGGTAAAAATCCCTATCGATCATCGGGAGCGCCAAAAAAGTAGCTGATGCCCCCCCCAAGGCGTAGAAAAGGCGGATCAAGTCGGGGATGCTGAAGTAGCTGAGCAGCCCTGATAATTGTCCAAAAGCGACCAGAAAACCAAACGTGATCCCTGTTTTCCAGTACCATTCCGAGTTGAGATCGTTCAGGTGTTCCGAAGGGACATTAAAATCGAAGCGTATCTGGAACGCCAGCCAATGGCAGATGATCAGCGCCGCGATGTAGATCGCGGACAACAGCAAGGTTCGAGCCCAGGGCGACTTATAATTGAGTTTCAATTTCACTCGAGGATTGTTTGTATCACACGAGTCTCCCTAGGGGAAGGGGAAGGTTCATGGGTGCAGCAGTTCGTGCGCCTCTCAGATTTTTCCAGAGCTTCTCGTAATCGCAATCGCAATCGTAATCCTATCCCGGGTTTCACTCGTGCAACCGGTAATCGGAGTTTGCCTTTATCAAGGCGACCCACCTCAGCCTTGCGCGAGAATGCTCTATGCGCTTGAGCTCATGGGATGACTGGGGTAGCTTCCTAGATCATGGAATTGGAACATGGCCACCGTCGCTATTTCAACCTTGCCTTGGTGGGGTTCATGGGGGTCGGAAAGTCGTCGGTTGCGCGTTTGATCGGATCGCAATTGCACATGGCGGTTGTCGACACCGATGATCTGGTAGAACAACGTTCCGGGGGGATAAAAATAAGCGAATTGTTTGTGCGTTTTGGTGAAGCTGGATTTCGCGCGCGGGAGCGCGAGGTAGTGCACTCACTTCCGGAACTGAGGCGCACCGTGATTTCGACTGGCGGGGGGCTTGTCACGAACCCGGAGAACCTCCTGAGTCTGAAACAACATGCGCTGGTCGTTTGTCTTTGGGCCGGCCCAGATGTGATTTGGGAGCGGGTGAGGCATCAGTCAAGCAGGCCGCTGTTGCAAACAAAAGATCCCCGGGAACGGATCCGGGAACTGGTGGCACAGCGCGAGCCTTTTTACCGGGAGGCCGACGTCATGGTCAATACGGAGCATCGCCAGCTTCATGAAGTCGCGCAAAATGTGCTGCACCAAGCGCGCCTGGTGTGTGGAGGGGATTTTCCGCCGTGCTTTTGAGGTCTTGGTTCTTTAATTCCAGTTTGCGCAAACCCGCGCTTGATCTGCGGGGGATGATCCATTACGACATCAGGTTCGTGTCTCTATGATTCAATACCACCAATTACTCCAATTGGTTTTGGAGCGGGGAAAATTCAAGCAGGACCGAACCGGTACCGGAACCTATTCTGTTTTTGGTGCCCAGGCACGGTTTTCGCTGCAAGAGACATTCCCTCTTTTGACCACAAAAAAGATTCATCTGAAGTCCGTTATTCATGAGTTATTGTGGTTTTTGCGCGGTGACACGAACGTTCGATACCTGAATGATAACGGCGTCACTATTTGGAACGAATGGGCTGATGCGAAGGGCGATCTCGGGCGCGTTTATGGAGCTCAATGGCGGGACTGGAGGGCTGCGGACGGACGGTCGATTGACCAGATTGGGAGGCTCATCGAGCAGATCCGGGACAACCCTGACAGCAGAAGGTTGATCGTGAGTGCTTGGAACGTTGGAGAGATCGAGCAGATGACAATTCCCCCCTGCCATGCGTTTTTCCAGTTTTTTGTGCTCGAAGGAGAGCTGAGCTGCCAACTTTACCAGCGGAGCGCCGATTTGTTTTTGGGCGTGCCCTTTAACATCGCCTCCTACTCCTTGCTGACGTTGATGGTGGCTCAGGTGTGCGGCCTTAAAGCCGGAGAACTCGTCCACACATTCGGCGACCTTCATCTCTATTCGAACCACCTTGAACAGGCGCGACTCCAACTCTCAAGGGCACCGCGAGCTCTCCCCGTGATCACGCTGAATCCGAATGTGAGAGAGATCGGCGGATTTCGCTACGACGACTTCTCGGTGACGGGTTACGATCCGCATCCCTCGATCAAGGCGCCGATCGCGGTTTGATGTGGCTTTGCGTGCAATCTTTTTCAGGGGCAAAGCCCGCCATGCTTTGAAACACTTCAACGCCATCGCCGCGATGTCGGAGGACCGCGTCATCGGAAATGGTGCCGCGATACCGTGGCATTTGCCGGAGGATTTTCGCTGGTTCCGTGAGAAGACCACCGGCCATGTCCTCGTGATGGGCCGCAAAACATTCGAATCGATCGGGCGCGTCCTGCCGAGGCGCCGAACCATCGTCCTGAGCCGGTCAGGTTTTTCTCACCCGGACGTGGAAGTGAGATCCAGCCTCGAGTCGATCCGCCCGGAGGATGAGCTCGGAACCGTTTTTATCTGTGGCGGTGGCGAGGTCTATCGGCAAGCCTTAGCGCGATGTTCCGACCTCTATTTGACGCGAGTCAAACGCAAAGTGAACGGAGACGTGTTTTTTCCCGAGTTCGAGCGCGAGTTCGAATGTGTGTGCACCCTTGCGAGCACGCCTGACTTTGAGATTGTGCACTACCGAAACAGGCATCTGAAGGACTGACAGTCAAATCGAAACCGAAACGGATGTCACAGATGCTCAAATCCTCGGGTGCCATGGGTGCGGCGACCCTGCTCAGCCGGATACTCGGGATGTTCCGTATGATCGCGTACGCTCGATTCATGGGGGACGGTCCCATTGCCAGCGCTTTTACGGTCGCTTTCATGATCCCGAATCTGTTTCGCCGGCTGCTCGGCGAAGGCGCGTTGACTGCGGCGTTCATCCCCCTTTTCAAGGACAAGGAGCGGAATGCAGGCGAGGTTGAGATGTGGAAGGCCGCCAATGCGGTCATCTGCGGGTTGATCCTGTCCACCGTGGTCCTCTCGGTAATCGTGGTCGCCGGGATTGGGCTCGCTCTGGTGACCATTCCCTTCGTTTGGAAGACCTATCTGACGCTCAAGCTTTTGCAGGTGATGTTCCCCTATGTGGTGCTTGTCTGCTTGGCGGCGGTTTTGATGGCGATGCTCAATGCGCGCGGACACTTTTTCGTCCCTGCGATGGGCGCGACCATGTTGAATGTTGTGATGATCGCGAGCGTGCTGTTTTGGGCGCCACGATTTGGCGACACGTTGGGAACTCAGATCTTCGCCCTCGCATTGAGTGTTTTGATCGCAGGGGTTGCCCAGGCAGCGTTTCAGATTCCGACGCTCCGGCAGGATGGATTCCGGTTCGAGTGGGTGGCGCCATGGGGGAACTCCGCCGTGCGTGAGGTTTTGAAGAAAATGGCTCCGGGAACACTGGGGGTCGCGGCGTTTCAGATCAACGTCTTGGTGACGCAAGGGGTGGCGCTGCAGATCAACGACACCATCAACGCGTCATTCGACTACGCCGTGCGCCTCATGGAGCTGCCTCAGGGGGTCTTCGGGATATCGTTGGCCACGTATCTTCTTCCGACATTGTCGGGGCTCGCTGCGGGAAAAAACTACAAGGAATTTTGCCGAACCTACAAGGAAGGGTTTGGGTATCTGCTGTTTGCGAACCTCCTCGCCTCGGTCCTTCTCGTGATCCTGGCGGAGCCTATCGTGCGACTGCTATTTGAACGTGGCGCCTTTGATTCAGCCTCGACAGAACGCGCGGCATTGGCCCTCGCGTGTCTCGCTCCAGGCCTGGCGGCCTTCTCCGCTGTGAACATCAGTGCTCGGGCTTTCTACGCGCTTGGGGACACGACCACGCCGATGCGGATCAGCATGGTTTGCTTCGCCCTGAATCTTGTGGTTGCCCTCTGGCTGGTGGGCCCCTTCAAACAAGGGGGTCTGGGAGTGGCCAACACCGTCAGTGCTTTCGCCAACATAGCCCTGCTTTTGTACGCATTGCGGCGCAAGTTACAGGGCCTTCATCTAGGCGAGTTGATCCCCTCCGCGTTGGCGATGGCGGGGGCCTCCGTTGTTTCGGGGGGCATCGCCTGGGCGGCGGTCAATCTGTGGGGCTCCAGGATCGGCCACTCCACTTTTCTCGAGAGGGCTGGCGAAGTGTTCGTCCCCATCTTGCTCGCCTCCGCCGTCTACATCGGAATTGCTCGATGGCAAAAGATCCAGGCCGCCGAGGCTGTGTGGGATATGGTTCGTCAGAAATTTCGAAGAAAGGCTCAAGATGGCCTGGACGGCCCACGCTGAAGTGTGGTTGTTGAAGGCCGAACTGGGTGGGGAAGCGTCCTGAAGCGCCGCACCCATGCGATCGCTTTGTGCAACGGCTGCGGCAGCTAATCGGGAGCAGGGTCTTCTGCGGATCGAGTGGCGGCACGGCGGCGCCAGCGTCTCAGGGCTCCGAGGTCACCCGTGGCCGCAGCCGCCAGCGCTCCAGCCTCCGCACTTTGCTGGCTGTGGACCAAGTCCCACGAACGCTGGGCGTGCGCCAAGGCAACTGGCCACTCAGCCACGGCGAGTGTGCTCCGGGCGCGCCGCAGGTGCGCGGCTGCCGCTGTGGCGATCGCGCGGAGCCTGGATAGATCACAGCCGCAACGCCCGCAGGCGATGTTGGCGGCAGCATCGCTTTCCTTCGAGCACGCGGGACACTTGATTGTCATCGGTCAGTCCTCCAGATAAAATAACAGGTCGCCCAGCGCCGCGTTGGATTTATTCAGAAGGTTCCAGTCCCTGTTCTTGATCGCTTCCGCGCTGCGATGGATCAGATCTCGAACTTCATCGGCGTCGCTGAGGTCGACGTTTTTCTGGATCAATGTTTCAGCTCGTTTGCGCAGGTCTTTGGCCGTGATGAGCATTTCTTCGGGCTCCGCATCGGCTTCGAGTTCGCCGTCCGACTCAGCCTGCTTCGTGCCGACTGTTTCGGAGTCGATCGGGCCGAGAAGTGAATCAATGTTGCGGCGAGCCTGGTCCAGGTTCAGCACATGGGCCCCGCGTGTATCCATGATGACGGATTTGGCCAAGCCCGTGTTTTTTTCCGTGGCTGTGACCTTTAACATGCCGTTCAAGTCGAGGTCGAAATGAACCACGACAGGATTTCCGGAGGGAACTTTGCTGAGACCTTCGACCATGAACGCGCCAATCAAAGTGTTTTGTTCTGCCAATGGGTTTTCACCCTGGGTGGCCTCGACTCTGACTTCTGCCTGATGGTCGGTGAGTGTGAAAAAGACTTCGGACTTGCTCGCGGGGAGTGGGGTGTTGCGCGGGATGATGGGCACGGAGATCAGCCTTTCATCGTCCTCAAAAAAACCGATCGAGCTCGTGCTGAAAGTGTGTGGGGTGATATCGACGAGGATGGAATGATGGGTCTCGCCCGCGATGACCGCGCCTTGGATGGCGGCGCCCATCGCCACGATCAAGTCAGGGTTGATTTCCCAGCGTGGTTCGACCTCAATCCTCTGCTGGAGCAGAAGATGGACCAAGGGGGTGCGCGTGGACCCACCCACGAGCATGATCTTGTCCAGATTTTTTGGGATGAGTTTGGCGTCCTGCAACGCCTGGTGGATGCAAGTCAATGTTTTTTCCAGGAACGGCTCTATCAGCGCCTCATAAGCGCGGCGGTCGAGCTCCATTTCGAGATGGTGTTTGCCATCGAGATATTCCTCGCGAACCGCCACGAACGGCTCGTCAGAGAGCCGACATTTGGCGCGCTCGAGAACGACTTTGAGCCGACGCTGGACCTTCGAGTCACCCGCGAGATCAACGCCATGTCGCGCCTTGAAAGCGGCGATCGCGTGGGCGACCAGCAGATCATCGAAATCGTCCCCGCCGAGGTGAGTATCCCCATGGCTGGCTTTGACCTCCACGACGCCTTTTTCGACCACCACGACCGAAACGTCGAACGTGCCGCCTCCCAAGTCGTAGACCAGCATTGTTTCGTCCGCGGTGCGGTTTGCCCCGTAGGCCAGGGCGGCGGCGGTGGGCTCATTGATGATACGGACGACATCCCATCCTGCGAGTTCGCCGGCGATTTGAGTGGCTTTGCGCTGGCGCTCGTTAAAGAACGCGGGAACGGTGATGACCGCCTTCCGGAGAGGTTGGCCCAACTGTCTTTCGCCTTCCTGCTTCAGCTCGCGCAAAATGAAGGAGGAGATTTCCTCGGGAGAAAACTCCTTGTCGCCGAGACGAACTTTTGTGTCTTCGCCCATTTTCCGTTTGATGGAAAGAATCGTCGCATCGGGGGCCGCGATGAGCTGGTTTTTGGCGGTCTGACCGACGATCAGCTTGCCAGAGCTGTCCAGGCCGACGCACGAAGGCATGGTGGGCTGGCCATGAATGTCGATGACTTTGATCTGCCCTTCGATGGAGACCGCGAGGACGGAATTAGTGGTGCCTAGATCGATGCCGACGATGAGTTCTTTCATTAAATTGAGGGACGTTGGGGTGATTAAATTCTAAGATTTATTCGTTGAGACTTTGACTTGAGCCACGCGAAGCAGTTCGCCGTTCAGCATGTAGCCTGGGGCGATCTCCTCGACAACGGTGTGGAAAGGCAAGTGTGAGTTGAGTTCGGTTGCCACAGCCGCCATGGTGGTGGGATCGAAGGGTTGATTCAGAGCATTGAGACGCGTCAGGCCCGCTTTTTTGAGCGATTCTTCGAGGTGGCTCACCAGGATTTCGAGGCCCTGCCCCTGTGTTTCCCACGCTTTGCGCAAGGGATCGTTTCCGATCCACCACGGTTTGCGAGGGGGCGTCTTGAATGCGGCGGCGAGACGTTGAGCGCGGTCGAGCACTTCCGCTAGGGACAGGCACCACGGCCGAGGGAGAGCCCCTTCTTTGGCCGTCGGCAGGCGTGCCATCTGCTCCCGTAACAGGCGGAGGTCACCGTGGAATCGGGACAAGGTCTCGCCCCACTGGCTGAAGGCTTCGGCGGTGCGCCGATTGGCCTTTCGAACCTCGGCATTGCCGGAGGCGAACTGCTCGTAAAATGTATAGAGATCCGGCGCATCCTCCATTTCAAAATCTCCGGCATCCTCTTCTGGAATTTGCTCGATCGAGCTCAGCCAGGCCTCGAAATCACGGCGAAGAATGGCCTTCCAATCAGCCAGTTGATTTTCGGCTTCCTCGGGTAAAAAATCCTCGTCAGCAACTGGGTTGAACTCCTTTGCGGGCTGGGAGGATTCCTGCTCCGGATGTGTGGCGGACAGTTCAGGGATCTCCCCTGTGCCGGTTGCAAAGGGCCAGCCTGGGTTCAAATTTTCGCGCATGATCGAAGAAATTGTTTCATCACATCGGAAGGCAAGGGCTGGGTTTGTGGACGAAGCCTCAGGCAGCGGACAAAAGCATCAAGAGGCGAGTCCCCTGGCGCGCTCTTATCGAAGAGCGTGTAGCGGTGACGGCTGGGCTCGTCTTTGATTTGTTCGTAGGCTGCAGCCACTGCTTGAAATCGTTTTGGATCATGGTCGGGAGGGGCCAGCTTGAGGGCTTCGAGATAGGCTCGGCGGATGGACGCATCATCCGCATCGAGGGGTAATCCAAGCACGAGAAAAGGGTTCATCGCTAAAATAAATCCATTTGACGAGGGTCTGACAGCTCTGCTCGGGGCGCTTGCGCTGGACGTTTTGGCAACGGAGGCGGAGCGGGTGGCAAGGAGGGCGCGCCGCGCACGAGGCTTAGCAGCTCCTCGAAGAAATGGGGAGGTATGTCGGAAGGGCACGAGTCACGCAGGATGAGAATCTCCTTCTCGGACAATTGCTTCAGCTTGTCTAACAGCGCCGAGGAAAAGTCGAAGTCGGGTGGCATGTCCTTCGATGACGGATCGGACGACCAAGCTTCCAATTCGTCCATTGTGTCGAAGGGGTATCCATCCGAGCTGGATGGCGGTGGAAAGGGAAAATGAGGCAGGCTTTTTTGGGCGCCCAAAATCTTGCGCGCGAGATTCATGGCTTTCTGGTCACCACGCTGAGTGGCTTCATCGAGGACGGCTTCGAGGTGATCTTCATCGGCCTCATTATAGCGGTCTCTTTGAGGCTTGAGCAGGTGGTTGAAGCAGAGGAGAAGCGGATTGTTTCGATCCTTTTTCAACATGAGCTTGACTAACGCGACCGCGGGACGGCTGAGCGCCGCGTGCGGCAGCAGCGATTCGATCAACTCGATCGCTTCTCCAGTTGCGAATGGCTGACTGATGGCATATTTTAGGTAACTCACCAGCCACCGTTCCTCCTCCTCGAAGTCGTCGGGATCCGTGGAGCTCTTGCAAAACGCATAAATCCGCACGAGCACCGAAGCTTGCCCAACGCTGGCGCCTTTCTTGGGAAATGTGTGGAGATCATCCCTCAACTTGCTGACGGTGTGTGTTTGGCATCCAGCGAAGCGCCCGGCCATTTGTACAAACCAGGAGAACGTCAAGGGGGAGGGGCTTGCCGCTCGAGCGTGGTCCAACAAGTAGTTCCCTTTGTCGGCATCGGCGAACTCGAGCTCGAGCAACCCATGGCGGGCCAGGTGGCACCAAGGGTTGCGCCAAAAACTCTCCGGTTGCGCGCACAAGAACTCCTCCGCCCGTTCCAGGACCTCCCGGCCTTCGTCCGCTCTGCCTTTTTGATAAAATTGATGAGCGAGTTTCAGCGAACTATTGACCAGCAATTCTGGAATCGCGGGATCGATTCGGTCCAGTTGCAAGGCTTTCCGGAGATAGGCGATCCCCTTTGAGTAGGCTTTGCGGCCCAGGCAGCCGCGTCCCGCCAAAACCAGCACATCCCTGCTCTCAGGAAAACGGGTGGTCATGACGTCCAGGAGCCGATTACGCTGGCTGGTCTTCTTCTCGAATTCGTAAACGACGCATAATTTGAGATGCGCAGCCAGGTTGTCAGGATCAAGATCGATGCTCTTTTCAAGCGCCACAATCGATCCTTGTGCATCACGCAACCCCGACTCAAAATATCCAAAAAAGGACGCTGATTCCGGCTTGCCAAGCGTTTCTCCCAACCACCCGTAACCCAGCGATTCCAGACGCGGGTTTTTCCCATGAACCCGTTGGTGCTCAGTCAGGAACGCCGCCCATCTGAGCTTCAGCGACTCATCCTCCTCGTCCTCGTCCTCGTCCTCGAAATCCCTAACTTCCATCAAACACAAGAGACGGTGAATCCTTTTCAGTTCAAGCTTGTTCTTAGGGTTGTTTGACTTTTCGATGCTTTCAAAAAAATCAGCGTATGATGAGCGGTCGTCCTCGTTCAGTGTGAACGGCGTGTTGAAAAAGAAGTCGCTCATGACTCCGAGCAAGCTCAGTCCTTCGCTGGGAAAATCCGGGATTCCATTGCGCAACGCGCGGTAGGAATCGAGGTAGTGTTTGTTCAGCCATAGCGCCTGAGCTCGGCCGAGGACCGGGCCCCAGTTCGATTGTCCGTGGAGGCGTCCTGTCACCTCGATGGCGGATTCATGCCAGGACTGGCGACCTATTTCGATCCGGCCCAACAACAGCAAATAGGGCTCGCGCGCCAGTCCGGGAGCTGAGTATGTCGGAAGTGCCTCAAAAAGTGCGGAGGCCTTCCCCGTCTCGCCGCCGTGGAACGCCACCAACGCTTTCACGAATACTTTCCAGTGGCTGAAGAGCGAAAGGCGCGGGAGCGGACGGACCAAGTCGGAGGCACGCTCAAACTGTCCGGCGGCAACCGCCTCAAGCGCGGCATGGATCGAACTTGCCTCCGAGGAAATGTGCGCCTCCGCCGCAGTTGCCGCTGGAGTTGGGGCAAATGTCACTACCAGTTGGTCGGCCCATCGAATTTTGTCTTCGGAGGAAAGTTTGGAGGAAGCGCCTGCGAGCAATGCGATGGCAGCGGAGGGAATCTGGTCCATTTTGCCAGATTTCGCCGCCAGCTTCAAATCAATTGCCGCCAGGAGTTCGGCTGAGGCGACAGTCTTCAGATAAGCGACCACTTGCTGAGCCTCCGAGATCAGTCCTTTCGACAGCATTTCCTCCGCGAGTCCCGTGTTGGCTTCAATCAGCAACGGGAGATAGGTTGCTCGATCCTTTTTGCAAAGCACCTTGAAATCGTCACGTGCCTTTCTGAACCTGCGTGCAGCCAGATGCTCTCGAGCTTTCTGATCGAGAGGGTCAGCCCCAAGCACGACGGAAGGCGCGGATGGACGCGCATTTTGGGAACTCTTCACAAGGCGCAAACATGAACAGCGGAAAAACGAAAGGCAATCCGTTTTTATGCAGGGGAACGCGGGCGGGTGGATCCCGAAGTTGTCCGTCGCGGAGCAGTCCCTGAGACAAACCCAAAACGACGCTCCTAAAGTGGCAGCGGCATCCCGCCGCTGTTTGAGGACTGCTCGGCCTCGCACCGTCACCCCTGACTGTCTGCTTACCGTCTGCTTCTACTGCGATCCCGGACCCGTGGTGGTCCGAGTACTCCGGAGCTGCATCCACAGAACATCTTTATTGTTAGGCGAAGGCACATCCAATGGGATGTCCCCCTTCGATAGCTTGGGCATCGTCCTCCCATCGGTCCATTTCTTGATCTCCGAATGGCCGTCGGCGAAAGAGAATCCGCCAGCCCTGTTGTGATAACTGGCGGGATAGTCCACGATCTTCCAGCTTGCCGGTGTGTTCGGATACCCTTTCATGTCCACGACAAAATAGCCGTCATTGATACTGTCCTCGCGCTCGTCGACAAAGACCCATGTCTGGGTGGGCCCCGGGTCCTTCATGTCGTCCAGCTTGCGGTAAACAGCCCAGGCATTGGGCCCTCCGCCGACCACGGACGGGCCTGAATTGCCCCAGCCAGGTCCCCCCACCCAATTGTTCATCGACATGCTGCGAATGCGGGGGACGCGTTGCTTCTGCGCGTTTATCCCGGTTGACTTGTCCGCAGGGCACTTCCAAATGCCGATGGCGTTGCCGCAATACGGCCAGAGGACACTCTTCTTATTGTAGAGATCGGCGTTCCAATTATTCGGATCACTCGGATTGTTCAAGGTCAACCAACTGGCACCTGTCCAGTTCGGCACTTCTCCACGCGCTCCCGGCGGTTGCCAGTTGGCCGCGCCTACGAGCTGATCGCTATTGTCCTCCGCGTAAAGTCTCCAAGCCAGCGCGAGCTGTTTGTGATTGTTCATGCACATGATTCCCTGCGCCTTCGTTTTGGCCTTGGACAAGGCCGGAAGGAGCATCCCCGCAAGAATCGCAATAATGGCGATGACAACGAGCAGTTCAATCAACGTGAAGCCGCCCCAAAACAGAGAGTTCCTTTTCGCGCGGCGTTGACTGGGAATTGTATGAGGTTGCATAGCCTGCTTTATGATTTGGGCAGTGTTGGAGGTGGTACGATCTAAACCTTTAACCTAAAGAATCTATTTCGGCAACTGTGCGTCCATCCGCACAGGGCGTCATGGCGCATCTCAGATTTTTCGTGCTCGCGTTTCCTACTCGTAAACCTAATCCTAATCCTAATCCCATGAACCGCCGATTCGACCACGAAAAGCTGGAGGTTTATTGGAAAGTGCCGCCGCCCTGGATGTGCTCGTGGCCAAAGGCCGATGTTCTGGGGAGGAAGTGCTGTCAGGAAAAGACCGCCTCTGGAGCGTCGTTTCGATGCT
>CAMBEJ010000003.1 GCA_945865375.1 Akkermansia muciniphila
GATAACATCGATCATTTTTACAAGGTTGGGGATCTGGTCACAGGCAAGGTCACCAAACTGGCCAGCTTCGGCGCGTTCATCGGCCTCCAGCATGACATCGACGGCCTGGTGCATATCTCCCAGGTCAGCGAGGATCGTGTGGACAAAATTAAGAACGTCCTCAAAGTCGGGCAGGACGTGACGGCGCGCGTTATCAAAATCGACAAGAGCGACCGCCGCATCGGTCTCTCCATCAAGGCTGCCAACTATAGCAACGAGCAGCTCAAGGCCGAGCAAGCCATCCTTGACTCCCTGAAGCCAGGCGAGGACTTGGTCGCGCTCCAGCATGCGTTCGACGCCGCGGATGAAGGACGTGACGAATAGGGCTCATGATTGCGAAACCTGAGGCGTTGCGCCACGTTCGTTAACGAGCTGCAGCACTCATCGTTCAAAACCAGGGGGCGGGCCGCAAGGTCCGCCCTTTTTTTTCCTGTGCAGGTTCCCGCGCGTCAGTCGCTCAACAGTTTTTTCAATTGATCCCGCGCTGTGGCTTCGCGCGAACCCGCAGACTCAGCCCCGATGAATTCGCGGCGAACGAATTCAAAATACTCACAGAAGTTCGCCCGGTGCTTCTCAGCCACGGGTTCAGCACGCCGGTCGCGGCACTCCTGAGCCACTCGCGCGTCGTAACTCACACAGTTCAAACACACGCGCATGTCCGTGCCACACCCGTGGCAACTGACACCGCGCCCAGGAAGCCCATCCAAAGTCCATGCCCAGCCGCACTTGAAGCAATGTCGTGTCATGCCCTCGCAGCCTATCAAAATTGGAGCCGAGCGCAATCGTTCCTCACCGGTGAGGCAGCAGTTCTCATTTTGAAAAATGTGTGGTAGGGTCTCCGACCTGCCGGTTCGCGGAGTGTCCCACTCCGTGCGGGGCCAGAGGCCCTCGCGACCGGCAGACCTGGAGGTCTACCCCACTTTGTCGGCATCGCTTAAAGTCAGACCTCAGTAAAATCGGTTGGAATCGGGATCTGGACGCGCAACCCCATTTCCTCCATTTTTCCTAATCGTAATCCTCGGGTGTTGTGTTGCCCTTGAAACAGAGGGGTGGATTAGGATTAGATTCTTAAATCCTAAATCTCGGTGAATTATCTCTCAGATTTTGAACCACAGAGGCACAGAGGCACAGAGGCACAGAGAAGAACAAACAATGAAACCAAACTTTTCCCCCTCTCTTTTCCCCCTCTGTGTCTCCGTGTCTCTGTGGTTCAAATTTCAAATCTGTTTGGCTAGGATTAGGTGCGGGGAATTGGAGTTGCTCGAGCCTCAGGCTAAACAGGGTCGGTTTAGTGAGTTCAAAAAGTGAAATGGCAGGGTTGCGGAGCACCGCAACCCTGCTGGTTACCGATTCACCCAAAGAACACTAGCTGGCGGCGCGGGCCTTCACCCAACCGCGGAACCGGCGGCGAAGCGCGATAGCCATGAGAAAGGCCCCTGAAACGAGCATGTATTCGCGAGGCTCAGGAACGGCTGCAGCGCTCATTTGCATATTGTCCACTCGAAAGGTCCCACTGCCAGTTCCCGGCGCAAGATCCCACAACAGGTAAACGTTCGGTGTATTGTCGATCGAACTCAGCGACGCCATATCGACTGAAGTCGAGTGGTAGATGCCATCCCGCGTGAATGATTGTGAGCTGTATGCGGTAAACACACCCGAATCGCCAACCCGATAGCTGAGCTGGGCTGAAGGCGAACCGCTGGACGTGGACCGATAATCGTAGCGCACCACAAAATTCTCATACCCTGTGGTGTCCACGTGAAGTTGAAACGAGTTGCCACCTGGAGCGTCAATTCCGCTGCCCCAGGCGGCGGCGAGTCCCGCTGAATGAACTGTCCCTGACGCGTCCGTAAACGAAACGCCAGCCTGCCCGGACGCCACCAGGTCGGTGCCCCCAAGGGTCAGCATAGGAGTGCCTGATACCATGACTTCACTCGGGGATGTAGCCCCTCCAGCCAGGTCATTCATGTTGAATAAGAGAACTTGTGAGTGGGCCGAAAAACTCAGCCATGAGACGAGTACAATAAACGGCATCTGCTTTTTGATTTTCACTGAACCTCCTTTGGTTACGAGCCAGTCCGAAGTGGACCCGCTCACGACCTTCACTGCTACTCGCGCATCCTGAAAAAAGCGAGAGAATTTTATCATCCTCCGAAAAAACTTCTGGTGCGCAACCCCTCAAGGACTGGTATGATCAGAGCGTGCAAAATGGGTACGACGAACTCCTGGAATCTTCGCTAAATCATCTCCGCTGCTTGAAAGCAAAAGGGGACCGATTCGTGCTCCTGGAACAGGAAACCTGGACCGGACTTTGCGACAATCTACCCAGTCGGAATCGCACCCCGCTCGCCACATCGATCATGCCCAAACCTCTGCGTCCAACCGGTGATTCCGCAAAACCATCCGCTCCTCCCACATCCAGGCTCATACCGATCTCCAGCCCAGCCGCCAATGATGTGCCCCAACCCGAGATGATACCGGCCGTCTTCCCGATGACATCGAGAGTCAAATCCGAAGCCATGCTGGCACTTCGATCTCGCGCCCTCGGCTGTTCCCAATGCGCTCATCTCGCGGCCAGTCGACAACAGGTCGTTTTCGGAACGGGGAACATCGACTCTTCCATTATGTTCATCGGGGAAGCCCCCGGCGCTGAGGAGGATCAGGCTGGAGAACCCTTCGTGGGGAAGGCTGGACAATTACTGACTCGAATCATTGAAACCATGGGGCTGACACGGTCCATGGTGTATATCGCGAATATTCTAAAATGCCGCCCCAACACACCGGAGCAAGCATCAGGAAATCGCAAGCCTACCTCAGAAGAAATGGACGCCTGCGTCCCGTTTCTTCATGAGCAAATTGACATCATCCGGCCAAAAGTGCTGATTGCGCTAGGAACGACGGCGGTGGAAGGCCTCCTCGGAGGCCCTGTTTTTATTACAAAACTTCGAGGTCAGTGGCAAACCTATCGAAACACGCCTCTCATGCCCACCTACCACCCTTCCTACGTTCTTCGGAAGCAGACCCTCGAGATCAAACGGCAAATCTGGGAAGATATGCTTCAGGCAATGGCCAAAGCAGGCCTGCCAATCTCCGAAAAGCAACGCGGCTTTTTTTTAAATCCATAATTCTCACCTCCCCAGCTCAGCCCGCTGGATCCAGACACACTTTCGAGGCAGGGCTCTCTGCGTTCATTTGATCTGAACACCCGCCGATTTGATACGTGTAAGTAGAATTTCGGTTGCGAAGTCCTGCCACCTGACGAATAATAGAGGGCATGGTTCGCACAGCATCCACGGATCGTGATCAGTTTCGTCCTCAAATCTTTTCGTGTTGGCTCATAAAAGGCGCCTCGATCGCCGTTCAGGCCCTGGTCACAGCGTTTTTTCTGACGTCCACCGTTCCCGCGTGCGCGGCCAGCCCGCGTGATTCCATCAGCGCGACCTCGGCTGGGGTCGCCACGCCCGATGCCTGGCCCATGTTTCGTGGCGGCCCATCTCTGACAGGCATCTCCCCGGCGAGCCTGCCGAATAAACCCCGACTCCTTTGGTCTTTCAAAACCGGCGCACCGGTTAAGTCCTCCGCAGCCATCCACAACAACAGGGTCTTCGTCGGCTCCGGCGATTCACTCCTCTACGCGCTCGATCTTAAGACGGGAAAAAAAACGTGGTCCCATACGACCGGGGGCTCCGTCGAATCATCGCCACTCATCCTCGGGGACCGGGTTTATTTCGGCTCCACGGATGCTTCCCTCTATTGTTTGAGCGAAAGCACCGGCGACTTGATCTGGAAATATGAGACAGGAGACAAGATCTTGAGCGGACCCAACTGGACCCTCAACGCAGGGAAAGCCGCCATCATCCTGGGGAGTTACGATTACAAACTCCATTCGATCGATGCTTTGACTGGCAAATCAAATTGGGTTTACGAGACGGGCAATTACATCAACGGAACTCCTGCGATCGCGGAGGGGCAGACGGTGTTCGGAGGTTGCGACGCCATTCTGCACGTCATCTCGTTGAAAGACGGGAAAAAAATTAAGGAAATCGAAGCAGGCGCGTACATTGCGGGATCGGTCGCCCTCGCTCACAAACACGCCTATTTCGGACATTATGAAAACGCATTCCTTGGGGTCGATCTTTCCGAGGGCAAGGTCACCTGGACTTACAAGGATCGTGGATTTCCCTATTTTTCATCCCCTGCGGTGGCGGGAGACAAGGTGGTGTTCGGAGGACGCGACAAACGCTTGCACTGCGTCAACCGGTCCACCGGTCAGGCGCTTTGGTCTTTTGGCACGCGAGGCAAGGTGGACAGCTCCCCCGTTATCGCGGGCGACCGGGTTGTGGTGGGTTCCGATGACGGCCGACTTTACATACTTAACCTTGCCGACGGCACAGAGGTTTGGAGCCACGACATCGGCGCACCTTTGGGGAGTTCCCCCGCCGTCATCAACGGAGCTCTGGTCATTGGCTCCGATGACGGCTCCGTGTACTGCTTCGGCAAGTGACGCACGGCTGAACACTTCTGCCAAACCAAGGGAAACCAATTCTCATCTTGAAAGCTAACAGGAATGAACCGGGGCACCAGAAGGCTGTGACGCGCCCGAAACATCCATGAATGACACCCTCACAGAGATCGTTGCACCACACCACAGCGCCATCGCGCCGCAGCCTGCTGAAACGATGGCTGGAAACTATTTCGTTTCGAATTATCCTCCTTTCTCCTTTTGGAAACCAGAGCGTGTCCAAGAGGTGGTGGATGCCATGAATCGCGCTCCAAAAGAGGGTGTGCCGCTTGGCGTTTATCTCCACATCCCATTCTGCAGAAAGCGGTGTCACTTCTGCTACTTCAGGGTTTACACGGACAAGGACGCGGGTGCCATCAAGGGGTACATCGATGCGGCGTTGAAGGAAATAGCGCTGTATTCGCAAAAACCCTTCATCGGAGGGCGTCAGCCCAGCTTTGTTTACTTCGGCGGAGGGACGCCCAGCTATCTCTCTGAAAACCAGTTGCGCCATCTGTTCGAGGGAATGAGAGAGCGTCTTCCTTGGGACGCAGTCGAGGAAGTCACTTTCGAATGTGAGCCTGGAACGCTCACCGACCACAAGCTTAAGACTCTACGCGATCTGGGTGTCACACGGCTGAGTCTGGGCGTTGAAAACTTTTCCGACCACATCCTGGACGTGAACGGGCGGGCTCACCGATCCAAGGAAATATGGCGAGCCTACGAATACGCCAAAGAGTTGGGGTTCCCCCAAATCAACATCGACCTTATCGCCGGGATGGTTGAAGAAACCGAGGAAAACTGGAGTGATTGTGTCCGCAAGACCCTTCAACTGGCCCCGGACAGCGTCACCATTTATCAGATGGAGATTCCCTACAACACGACGCTCTACAAGGAAATGCGTGCGGCGGGGAAACTGGTGGCACCGGTCGCCGACTGGGAGACAAAGCGACGCTGGGTTCGCGAGGCGTTTGAGGAATTGGAAAAGGCGGGATACACGATCGCCAGCGCCTACACGGCAGTGAGGGATAAACAAAAGACTCGCTTCATCTACAGGGACCGCCTCTGGGCGGGAGCCGATCTTCTCGCGTTGGGCGTGGCCTCTTTTGGCCACATCGGCGGAGCGCACTACCAAAACCACCACGATTTCGACCCTTATATCAAGGCGCTGAGCCGTGATGAGCTGCCTGTCTATCGTGCTCTCACACCGACCGATGAGGAAAGATTGATCCGCGAATTCATCCTCCAGATCAAGCTCGGGAGCCTGGATGTCGATTACTTCAAAAGGAAATTTGGAAGGGACGTATTGAAAATCTTTGCCACGCCTCTCCAGACCATCCGTGACTGGGGGTTCGGGGGCAGCGACAAGAATCAGGTGTTCCTAAACCGCGAGGGCCTGCTTCAGGTTGACAGGTTGCTTCATGAGTTTTTCCTACCCGAGCACCGTCATGCGCGCTACGCATGACTCATCTCGGGATGCGGTGTTTTTGGAGCCCCCGTCACGTTATCGATTGACAATGAAATCTCCGGACAAGTTGCACGCAACGGTCGAGCATTCGGCCATGGTGATGCCCATTGCCTATCCCCTCGACGATTTTTATGCGCGAGCGCACTTGACGTTGCCTCAGATCAAACAGGTATGCGGCGAGCAGGTCCCTGAGCCCTACCGCGCGCTTCTGGTTCATCACGACGACATGACCCCTACCCTCGAATCGTTCCACAAGCAGACGATTCACATCCGAGTGCTTCGGAGCGAAACCCGCGAGGTTTACTACTTCCGCGAGGTCGTTCTGCTTCTCGATGGCACAGGCGAACCCGTGGAATTTGGAGCCATAAAGATCAACCTTTCATTGTTCCCATCCCAGGCACGGAAGCTGATCCTGGAAGAGCATGAACCTTTGGGACATATCCTCAAGTCGCGAGGGATCACTCACACCAGCCGCCCCAAGGCGTTTTTCCAAATCGAATCCGATGCTCTGATCAATAAAGCCCTCTCGGTCCGGACCCCAACCATCCTTTACGGAAGACGCAATACCATCAGCGACGCTCAACAACGCCCTCTCGCCGAAATCGTGGAAATCATTCCTCCGCCCCGCCTCTGGCCCGTTTAGTTCGAAGAACTTGAGAAACTAACACGACAGCGACTTTTTGCTTCGGCGCGCGGCCTTCCAGGCCGCAGCGGGTGGGAAAGTGGGCCGATGTAACACAGATTGAGCGCGCAGTCAGAACGAACATGCTGCGGCCTGGAAGGCCGCGCGCCAAACCCAATTTAACGATGAAGTTCTAGCTCTTTCCATGTGAATTCCTTGACGAAACAACCATGTCCCCGTGAGATTGGGGATGTGCAAGCCCGCATCCCCTATTTAATAGCCTCCCTTGTCTGCAGCATTTTGGTTTTTTCTGGCACCACAACAGCGCTCAGTTCCGAACCGCCCTTGATCACTCAGTTTACCCCCTCAACAGGGTCCGTGGGCTCGAGTCTATCCATCTCTGGAGAGAACTTCATCGAAGTCAAGGCGATCAAGTTCAACCAGACGGTGACCACGAACTTCAGCGTTCTTGGCGGCCAGATCGGGTTGATCGTCCCTCCGGGTGCCTCCACAGGCCCGATCACCGTGGTGACCACCGCCGGCTCATTCACGAGCGTCGGCATTTTTCTGGTGCTGCAGACGGGCGTCCCCAATATCGTCGGGTTCTCCCCTCAAGAAGGCCCGCCAGGAACCGTCCTGACTGTTTCCGGAGAACATTTCGCCGACATCTCTGCAATCACGTTCAATGGAATCCCGGCTCCCGCGTTCACGCTCATCGGCTCGCAAATCAGCGTCCCAGTACCCCAGGATGCCACAACTGGTCCCATCGCGGTATTCAATCCATCCGGCATGGGTGTGAGTTCCTTGAGTTTCAAAGTCATCGTCGTCACGCCGCCCGTCGTTCAGGAATTCTCACCCTCCTCCGGACCCGTGGGAACTTTGGTCACAATCAATGGACTCAATTTTGTCTCCGTGTCGTCGGTGAAATTTGGCGATGCGGAGGCCAATGGTTTTAGCGCGGTGGGATCTCAAATCAATGCCTCCGTTCCTACCGGCGCAAGATCTGGAGTGATCACCGTCACGACCGCCACAGGTGCCGGAAAAAGTGACACCACCTTCTTCGTGACCGACGCCCCTCCGCCTTCGATCGTCAGCTTCACTCCAGCAAACGGGGCGGCAGGAACACGCGTCACGATTACAGGAACATTTTTCAAAGACACCTCCTCCGTCCTGTTCAACGGACAAAAAGCGGCTTTTCTTCTTTTTGGCAATCAGCTTTTTGCCACGGTTCCCGGCGGCGCGAGCTCCGGACCGATCTCGGTCACAACCCCTACAGGCTCTTCGGTCAGCACCCTGCCTTTCCACATCAGCTCCTCCCAAATACCGAGCATTCTTGAGTTCGTCCCCACCAATGGTCCCCCCGGAACCATCCTCATCATCAAAGGCGAAAATCTAACCGGCATTACATCCGTCAGGATCGGAGGAAAGGATGCCGCCTTCAATCTCCTGTCCAGTCCAAACATCACCGCGACCGTGCCTCAGACAGCCGTCACAGGTCTCGTCGAAGTGTTCACGCCGGCTGGCAGAGCCTTCAGTTCGAATCCATTCTTCGTGACTTCCGCCCAAGCTCCGGCGATCACTTCATTCTCTCCCGAAAGCGGGCCCGCTGGAGGGATCATCATTGTCACAGGTGAGAATTTTCAAGGCGCCACTTCCGCTACAATTGGTGACCTTAAAACCGATTTCTTGGTCTTTGGCAACCAGATCTTTCTGACCCTCGCGCCTGAATCCAAATCAGGATTTTTAACCATCACCACACCCGCCGGATCGAGTCGGAGCGCCCGCCCTTTTCTCATCGGATCCCCCGCCCCAGCAATCCTGGAATTCTTTCCAACAAAAGGCTCCACTGACGAGCTCATAACGCTCATCGGAGCAAACCTGGCAGGTGTCCAGACGGTCTTTATTGGGGGTGCCGAAGCCACCATTGTGTCGCTATCGGGCAGTGAAATCCGAGTCAAAGTCCCGCGCCTTGCCCGGAGTGGTCCCCTCGAGCTGAAAACGGTGGAGGGAACCGTTCAAACGAGTGTTGTGTTCGTGGTCCTGCCTCAGATCACGCGGTTCTTCCCCGCGTCGGGAACGGTTGGTGACGTCATCCTGATCCAAGGTTCAGGCTTTGATTCCGTCGAAAAACTCGAGTTCCAAGGCACCTCGGCAAACTTTGAAGTGCTCTCCCCCGTCGAAATTAAAGCAACCGTTCCCGACCAGTCTGCATCCGGCCGGATTCTGATCAAGACCACCGCCGGCGAAACGACCTCCGCCTCGCAGTTTTCTTACATCGTGCCCATTCCCAAAGAGCTTCCTACCATCGGGATCCGGATGCTAGAAAATGGAAAAATGGAATTGTCCTGGCCAAATTCCAACCCCGCTTTCCGCGTTCAAGTGGCGTCTGAACTGGACACCCCATGGATCTCGGAGACAAGCCAAGTCCTCATCGTTTCCGGGCACCGGAAGGTTGAGTTGGACGCGACGCTGCTAGAAAAACGGTTCTTCCGCCTGATCTACACGCCTTGACCAGGTTCAATGACCCCAGAGGTTGCTGAGCGTCCCAACTCAACTCCCGGTCTCAGAAGTCACCTGTGCGGACGACGGTTGCCCCTGGGCAGGGGGGACCACCACCAGCGGGAGAGGATAACGCAGCTTCATCACGTCATCCACAATCACCTCGATGTAATGCACTCCCGCCAAGTGAAACTCAACCTGCGTGAAAACAGACACGTTGGTCGCGTGATGGCTCGCATCTTGGAGCGCAAATTTGACCGAGCTCTGACGGATCACCTTGAGATCAGGCCCGACAAACTTGACCAATTCCGTGAATTGACCCACGCCTGCAGTCCAGCGATTGAAGACGCATAGCTTGAACGCTGAAATGGGGAGTTGAGGGATCCGCACCACGCCCACCACGCCCACCAGGATAAAATTTCCACTCACCTCCTGGCGGACGTCCTCACACAAAACGGAGGCCTGCAGATCGGGGAGTATTCGCATTGGTTGCATAGTCGTATTTTTTTAAACCGGTTCGGTATGATCAGTCTTGTCGTTGTTTGCAGTTCACTACCTGGAAAATAGGCGTCGTTTCGGATAACCGGCTTAGGCCGTGGCCATCTCAGCGGCTCGCACGGTGTTTTGCATCAGCATCGCTATCGTCATCGGGCCCACTCCGCCCGGGTTTGGGGTGATCATCGAGACAACCGGCAGCAATTCTTCAAACTCCACATCCCCCACCAATTTGGTGCCGGTTTTGGAGCCGGGATCTGGAACGCGGTTCACACCGACATCCACCACCACGGCGCCGGGCTTCACCATATCCGCTGTCACAAACCGAGGCACTCCCATCGCCGCAATCAGGACGTCCGCGCGCCGACAATGCGCCGCAAGCCCACGGGTACCCGAGTGACAAAGGGTCACCGTGGCATTGGCTCTCTTGTCCTTCTGAACGAGGATCGCTGATATCGGCTTGCCCACAATATTGCCCCGACCCAACACCACCACCTCCGCTCCGGATAAACGGACACCGCTGCGTATCAGCAACTCATGAATCCCTCCCGGTGTGCATGGGACAAACCCGGTCGGGTCCCCAAGCATCAGCTTCCCAACGTTGATCGGATGGAATCCATCGACGTCTTTGGCGGGCTTCACGCTGGCATACACACAGGTCTCACGGATGTGCTTTGGGAGCGGTGCCTGAACCAGTATCCCATGCACGTTCGAATCCTCGTTCAACTTGAGGATCAAGTCCACCAATTCAGCCTCCGTCGTGGATTCCGAAACCACGATGGTCTCGCTGGCCAAGCCCAGCCGCTTCGACGTCTTCTCCTTCATCCCCACGTAGACCCTGGACGCCGGATCCTCCCCAACCCGCACAAAAACAAGCCGTGGCTGTATCCCCCGCCTCGCCAAGGTGGCCACTCGGTCCGCTGTGTTCGCGTGGATCTGTTCCGCGATCGCCTTGCCTTCGATGAGCTGACCTCGCCCCCCAGTTTCTGTGTGAAGCAAGGTCATCTTTGGGATCTGAAAATGGGGATCAAACTGATGACAACAAGTCGGGCACAACCAAATTCAAGGAACCAAGTCCAGGCTTTCCACCTCCAACACGGGCGTCGATGCCCACCGTCGATCTATGAATTCCTCCCCGGTCACCAGCACTTTCCGACCCTTGTAGGATTCTAATTTGATGCCCAGCTTGCCGGCGTGCAAAAAGTTGATCAACCGCCCACCTTGCGCCGTGCGCAAACCAAAAAAAGTGGGAGCCTGAATGCTGTCGAAAAACGTTCCGCTCACCAACCCTTCACGGGTCACGATTCGACGGGTCAATTTTCCCTCGATAACAACCGCTCCGGGAACGGGCCGAAAGGTCTCCGACCGCAGCGGCACGGCGACAGCAGGGGGAGCCTCGGAAACAACCGCCGCCGCGCGCGAAGGAGACACCCCCGCCAGAACGGGGTCCGATGGCAGCGATTGAACCGCTGGAGGCGTCTCCACCACAACGACCACCTCTGTGTTGGGTTCGGCCGGTTTCTCAACAGGGATCACGACCACCGCCGGTTCTGCCGCAGCATTCACCACTGCTGGCGCTGCCGGTTTCGTCGTCTCGACCGTGGTTGAGACGCCCTCTTTTTCTGGAGGAGCAGGCGTCGATCGCGAGCCCTTCGCCATCATCCCACCCACAAATTCAACCAGGTCCGCAGACACAAAAGCATAGGCGCCAGCGGGGGCCACAATCTCCATCCATTCCTCTTTCCGTCGAAGCTCCTGGACTGCGGTTCCTTTCTCGATTCGTCCTAAAACGCTAAAATTCTCGCCAGCGCCTGATCGGAGATTCAATCGTTGCAATGCCGTTCTTCCTGTTTCATCCAAAAACCCGGCATGCACCCACACGGGAGTGTTCAGGGGCAGCGCTATCCGGAACCACCGGGACGCCTCATCCGCCTTCAGCTTTGCCGGTGTCAGTTCTTCCAGAATCGTGACTTTCTCTCCTCTCTGAAGGCGGGTGACAACCTCGCTTGCCAGCGTTGCCTTCCCACGGACATTCACATGGTCGCCCACAATAGTGCCGACCCCAAGGGCCGGACTCTCAGCCCCATGCGTCGCGCCCAAGGTGTGCAAAAAGACTGCGGCAAACACCCCGAAAAATCCCGCATTCTGGCCAAATCTCATAAAGTTCCAACGCGTGCGCCGACAACGTGTCATCGCCTGCGACCACAAACAGCCTCGATCTCACACACCAATACCAACCCAGCCTTGCAGCAGGTCGCTCCTGTGCGACAACACCGTTGATCCCCAATTTAGTGCCCGCTCGTTTGACTGTCCACGAAATCCTCAAAAAACCGTGAGCCCCATCCAGGCATGGGTACCATTTCTCAAAATGGGGCGGACGCCAGGCCACCCGCAAAGGCTCATTGGTCGGGACCAAATGTGGCCATCGATTTGCCGCTCCCATCAAACACGCGTAACACTCCCTGGCCACCGCCGGTCACCACACGGTCCCCATCGGTCGTGATCTCCGCGCTCTGCAGGTAGTCCCCTCCGACATCGAATGAGCGCAGCTTCTCGCCTTTCTCATTGTTCACCCGGAGTTGGGCGTCCCCCGAGGCGCTTAAAGTGTGGTCAGCCAGACCCACAAAACGCACCGCCGTGACCTCTTTCGTCGCCCCATCCACGTTCCTTTTTCGATCCCCAGTGGCGACATCCCAAACTTTAACAATCCCGTCCGCGCCACCTGTCGCCAGGCCTCGGCCATCGGCTCGCCATCGGACGCTCAAAACATAGTCCGTATGCCCCTCAAACGTTTTTAAAATCTTGCCATCCGAGAGGTCTGTCACCTTCGCAAAGCGGTCGGCGGAGCACGTCGCCAGAAGTTTGCCGTCGGGTGAAAAATCCAGGCCGAAGACCACGTCGCTGTGAACATTCGTTAAATCCTTGTGCAAGGTTCCTCGAACGACATCCCAAATCTTCACCTCCCCGCCCCGGCTCGGCTGCCCTCCACCCGTGGCAAGGAATTTGCCATCGGGGCTGAATCCCAAGGCCGTAATCCGATCCGCAAAGACTCCATTGGTGCTAGTCCCGGCAATCACCCGTTCTAAATGCCAACCCAAACCGCGATGCCACACCCGAATAGAACGGTCCGCGCCCACAACCACCCACTTTACGCCGCCCTCCAGCACGGCCGCTCCGCGTGCGCCTCCGGGAGAACTTTGATGGGCCTCAATCGGCCGGGGCGCACCCATCGCCCAAACCTGCACGGTGCCCGCGTCATCCACGGTGGTGAGGCTTTTGCCATCGCCCGCAAAGGCCACACTTCGAACAGGCTTTGCCGCTCTTTTCATGGCGGTTTCAGCCTTCGCGATCGCTTCAGTCGCCTCTGTTACTCCAGTTTCTGACCCGCGAAGCACCTCCTCCGCAACGGCCAAGGCAAGACGAGATTTCTCGACGGATGTCACAGCCAAGGCGCGCTCGTTTTCCGCGTTCGCAGAAGCCATCCCCGTTTTCTTCTGTTCCGCCGCAGCCGCGTCCGCCGCCTTGGTGGCCTCCGTGGACCGCTCCGTTACAGGCTTCCTTTTCTCCGCAACCAAAGCCTGCGCCTTGTCAGCATAGGCTTTATACTCCGCCGCCAACTTCGCCCCATCCACGGCGGCGGCCACCAACTTTTGTACCGTCTCCAAAGACTCAGCCACCGATTTAGACTGCTTTTCAAAGGCTTCCAACGCTGCGGCAGCCGTCGCCTTGGCACCATTCGCTTTGTCCAGCGCAACGCGCTTTTCTTGGTCGGATTTTTCAGCGGCAGCCACCGCTTCCACTGCCTTTTTGTGACGCTCCAATTGTCCGTTCAGTTCGTTGGTCGAGCTCTGCACCACACCCTTCGAGTAGGCGACGGTGTTTGTGGCCAACCTTGCCGTACGCTCCGCTGTCCATTGCGCGATCAGCAGCTCCCGATAACCTCGGCCTTCAAACACGGGTTCTTTTTTCCCCAGTTCCCAAACCTTCAACGAGCCGTCTTCGGCCGCCGAGGCTACCCGCTTGGCATCGGGACCAAAAACCGCTGCGCTCAAGGGAGTTCCGTGTTGAAATCGCTGCACGAGTTTCCCGTTTGCCAGCTCCCAAAGCCCTACCGAACCGTCCGCACCGCCGGTCAACAAGCGTGAACCATCCGCGGAGACTTCAACCACCGTCACCGAGTTCGTGTGCGCCACAAAATCCACATCAGGATTCCCCGCAGGGATCTTTGCCAAACTCCAGACCTGAACCGCGCCGCTTCCAAATCCGAAAACAGCACCCGCCGACTCCCCGAACAATGCCCCTGAGGAAACCTTCCCGGAAAGCTTCACGACACTGATCAGTCTGCCGCTCGACGTCTCCCAGAGGCACGCCAAGCCATCGTCTCCGACGGTCAACAAACGATCCTCTCCCGTTGCAAAATTCAGCGCGGCTACGCGCCCTTTGTGAGCCCCCTTCCTCCAAATCGATTTCCCTGACGCAAGATCGAAAACCTGAACAGAACCCTTCGCTCCACACACTGCGGCGAACCGCCCTTTCGCGGAAACCGTTGCCATGGCAGCATCCTCTCCCACCTTCTTCATTTCACGAACCAAAGTAGGACGGAGACGACTCCAAATCCTCACCTCGCGGTAACCCGCCGAAGCAAGACGTTCCCCATCCGGGCTGAAACAGAGGGCGTTGACCCAATCACGGTGGGGATTGGCCGCTAAGGTCTGCTCTAAATCCCTCTCGGATCCCCTAAGATTCTGGGGAGGCAGCCGGGATCGCCCGGTGCCTTGGGTGGTCGAAACCAGGACTGCTCTCTCCCTGACCAGTGCGGGGTGTTTCGGCGGAACCTCGGGCAAAGCCATCGCCTTCTCGCCACTCAACTTTGCCCCGAGTGCTTGTCGGCCCAAATCGTAAACAGAAATTCGATTCCCACGTGCGCACGCGGCAAACGTCGCATCAGGACTGACCGCAACGGCGTAAATCCCCTTCAGAGACGAGGGCAGGGGCTGCCAGGTGAGCACGATTTCGCCGCGCACTTCTCCTTTGGCTCCTTGATCGATCCACAACTGGATCAGACCCAACTGCTCAGGTGTGAAATCGACCGCCGATACCTTATTCTCCTTCGGGGGCATGCGAGGCTTGGCCTCATGGGTTGCCAATTTGAACAACAGGCTCTCGGCCGATTTCCCGGGGACCACGGCAGGCCCGGACTCCCCCCCCTTTAGAATCGTTGCGGGCGTTTCCAAAATCAGATCGGCTTTGGTGGTGGTTTTGTTATGGCAAGCCAGGCAGTTAGCCTTCAGCAGGGGAAGGATCTCACGCTCAAAATCAACGGTTGTTTTGCGCGCCAACGGCTTGACAGGAAGAACGCCTTTGGAGGCCTCCGAGGCAACCTGAGCCAAACTCCTCGCACAACCGAACTCCGCCAGGGCGACGATCAACAGGAGCAGAGCAGGCCAAACTCCTACTTCGAAGCCGGGCCCACTAGCTGTTCTCTTTAGCGTCATCATCCTGGTTTGACGCCACCTTACAGCTTCCTCTTCAGAGTCGTCCAGCCCGACTTGCAGCAATCCAGCAGTCCTGGCCCCAAGTGGCTCCCAATGGGCTCTCAGATGGATCGATCCCTGGAGTCAGTCGATGAATTACGGAGAAAACCGTGGACATGGCACGTCGAATCTCTAGCCTTCGTGCCACGCACTCATTCATGGTTCGACGGCTCTCATCATCTCTGTTTCCGTGGCTTGCAGCCATGCTTTCGATCCTTCCCGGATGCGGGCCTGGCATGCAGCCCCTCTCCAAATCTGGCGGGGATGCCCAGTCTGCCGCACCCCGTTCGGTCCGCGTGGCGACTGTGACTGTCGGCTTTCTCGATCGAGCAGTGCAAGTGACAGGCACGCTCGCCCCCATCGATCTGGCCACGCTCAGCACCAAGGTCGCAGGCCGCCTCGAAACCCTCCCGGTTGATCTGGGGAGCGATGTCCGAAAAGGCGACGTGATCGCACGCCTCGAATCTCGTGACTATGAGCTCCGTCTTCTCCAAGCACAGGCTCTCTTGGCGCAGGCTCGGGCTCCCTTGGGACTGCCTCTTGCCGGCGAGGATGATTCTGTGGCTTTGGAAAAGACCAGCATCGTCAAACAGGCCCGCGCCCTTCTCGACGAATCCCTCAAAGCTCGGGACCGCGCCCTGAAACTCCGGGCACAAGGCATTCTTCCCGACGCCGAACTCGAGTCCGTCGAGGCCAGTTTTCGCGTGGCCGAAACCAAGGACCAGCTCGCCATCGAAGAGGTCCGTCAAAAACAAGCCATCCTCGCCCAGCGAAGAGCGCAGGTCGAGATCGCCAAGCAAGAGCTTGCCGATACGCGGATTGCCGCGCCTTTCGATGGCAAAGTGGTTGATCGCCGCGCGCAGCCTGGCGAGATCCTGGCCGTCGGTTCCCCCGTGATCTCCATTGTTCGCATGGACCCTCTCCGCCTCCGGGTCGACGTCTCCGAGCGAGACGCTCCAAAAATCAAGATCGGCCAGCGCGTCCGCATCACGATCGATGGCGACACCAACCGATTTTCAGGCGAACTCAAACGGCTCAGCCCGGTCATCAGCGACCAAAGCCGGACTCTCACAGCGGAGGCGGATTTCCCGAACGAGGGCTCCCTGCGTCCGGGAGCATTCGCCCGCGCAGAAATCATCGTCGCCGCCCAGGAGCGGGCTCTCATGGTTCCGACCCAGGCCATCGCCACCTTCGCCGGCCTTGAGAAGGTGTTTTTGGTCAAGGATGGCAAAGCCCTGGAGCGCAGCGTCATCACTGGACGGACGGAAGGAGCCAACGTGGAGATTCTGTCTGGAGCCAGGGAAAATGACGTCGTCGTTCTCGATCCGGGCAGCCTCCGGACCGGCCAGCCGGTCACGGTTGATAATCAGCCACCCAAAGGCACGGCACACTCCCCAAAGCGGCCCAGATCGTAATGCAGAAACTTGCGGAAATAAGCATCCGACGGCCGGTCTTCGCCTCCATGATCATCCTGGCGCTTGTGGTCACGGGTACCACCGCCTACTTCCATCTGAACGTCGATCGCACACCTTCCGTCGATATCCCCACGGTCTATGTGAGCACCACCATCCCTGGCGCCTCCCCGGTCGAGATGGAATCGATGGTGGCGCAGCGCATCGAAGAGAACGTCAATACGGTTGAGGGCATCGCGGAACTCCGGTCCTTTTCGGGAGTGGGCCGCTCTTTTGTCATCATTCGGTTCAACTTGAGCCGCGACGCCAACCAAGCCGTCGAGGACGTGCGTAACCGCGTGGCCTCCACCATTGACGAAATGCCCCGCGAGGCGGATCCCCCCAGGGTTACAAAATTTGACACCGATGCCTCCCCCATTTTGGGCTTGGCTCTCGCGGGCGACCGTTCGGTGCGCGAGCTCACTGAAATGGCGGATAAGATTGTCAAAGTTCAGATCGAGCGCTCCGACGGAGTGGGCGACGTAGAAGTGTTTGGAGGGCTCCCGCGATCGATCAACATCTGGGTGGATGCCGACCGCTTGGCGGCATACCAACTTCCCATCACAGCGGTGCGGGAGGCCATTGTGCGCCAGAACGCCAATGTCCCTGGAGGTAATGTGACGGGGCGCAAACAAGAGCAGACGCTGCGCACGCTGGGGCGCATGACCCATCCCGCAGAATTCAACGACCTCGTGATCGCCACGGTCAAAGGCATCCCAATCCGGATCCGCGACATCGGGTGGGCTGAGGACGGCACCAAAGAGATGCGCTCCTTCGCGCGCCTGAACGGTCAGACGACCGTGAGCCTGGACATCCGCCGCCAGTCCGGAGCCAACACCGCCCAGGTGATTGAGGGCCTCAAAGCCAAGATCCCCTCCATCCTGGCGCAACTTCCGCCGGATGTCCGCCTGGAAGTCATCCGCGACCAGTCGCGCTACATCCATGAGGCCCTGAGCGAGATCAAACTCCATCTCGTTCTAGGCAGCATTCTCGCGAGCCTGGTGGTGCTGGTGTTCATGAAAAGCTGGCGCTCCACCCTCATCGCCGCCGTCGCCATCCCAGCATCGGTCATCTCTACATTCGGCATGATGTGGGCTCTGAACTTCACGCTCAACAGCGTCACGATGCTCGCTCTCGTCCTCATGGTGGGCATCGTCATCGACGACGCCATCGTGGTGCTCGAAAACATCTTCCGGTTTATAGAGGAAAAGGGCATGTCCTCATTCGACGCCGCACGGGCCGCCACCAAAGAGATCGGCCTAGCGGTCATGGCCACCACCTTCAGTCTGGTGGTCATCTTTGTGCCTGTCTCTTTTATGTCGAGCGTCGCGGGACGATTCCTTTTCCAGTTCGGCCTCACGGCGGCCGTCGCGGTCCTTGTCAGCTTGCTGGTCTCCTTCACGCTCACACCCATGATGTCGGCCCGGCTTCTCCGCGCCAGTGACGTGACTCTCGATCCTCACGGCAGAACCCGGTCGCGCGGCGGGTTTTATTCATGGATCGATCGTGGTTATTCCCGCTCCCTTGTATGGTCCATGAAACACCGCTGGTTCATCGGCACGCTCGCCTTGGCGGTCATGCTCTCCTCAATTCCACTTTATAAAAAAGTTCCGCAGGAGTTCACCCCCGGCAATACCGACGAAGGGGAATTCGAAATCAGCGTGAGCGCCAAAGAAGGCACCGGTCTGGAAGTCATGAACTCGGTCATGCAACGCGTCGAACAGGAGCTGCAGACTATCCCCACCATTCGGGTGATGCTCACCATGGCCGGTGCCGGCGGGGGGCCATCCGCAACCCCTAACAACGGGCGGATCTACGTGCGCCTCGCGCCTCATGACGAACGAGGTTTTTCGCTCAAACGGCTCTTCTCCTCAAAGCCTCTCGAGGCGTTCAGAAAGCGCATCACTCAGCGCGATGTCATGCAGGAAGTCCGTAAACGGCTCAAACCCTTCTCAGACGTTCGCGTCAGCGTTCGCAACTTGGCGTCCTCAATCAGCCTGGGCGGCCCAAACTGGGACGTCGATTTTGCGCTCCTCGGGCCCGACCTCGAACAGCTATCCGCTTACGCCGAGGCTCTGCGGGAAAAGGGCCCCGAGCTCGGCCTCCTGGACCTGGACACTTCTCTCAAGCTCGACAAACCGGAGTTACGCGTGCAGATCGACCGCGAACGCGCCGCCGCCCTGGGTGTGGACACCCAGGACATCGCCAACGCGCTGCGCATCATGGTGGGGGGCGATCCCAGGGTCTCGCGCTTCCGCGACAACAGTGTGAATGACGACTACGATGTGCAACTCCGGCTCACCGACCACGATCGAAATGATGTGTCCGCAATCTCGCGGCTGTTTGTTCCAAAAAAAGGAGGCGGGTTGGTCCGTCTTGATAACGTCGTGCAGATTGTGCGAGCCCAGACCGCCTCGCGCATCGAACGTTTGGAACGGCAGCGCAGCATCAGCGTTCGCGGTGCCGTCGCGCCCGGATTTGCCCTCGGCGATCGTCTCGACGCGCTCCGCGACGCCGCCAAAGCCCTGAACATGCCCCCCGCCTACAGCTACAAAGTGTCCGGACGCGGACGCGAGCTCGAGGCCACTTTCAAGGAGTTTCTCTGGGCGTTTCTTTTCTCGATCGTGTTCATGTACATGATCCTCGCTTCCCAATACGAAAGCCTTGTTCATCCTCTCACCATTCTGCTGTCGCTCCCCTTGTCTCTTCCGTTTGCGCTGCTTTCGTTGTGGTTGTCTGGAAACACCCTGAACCTCTACTCCGCGCTCGGGCTTCTCGTGCTGTTCGGAGTGGTCAAGAAAAACGCGATCCTTCAAATCGATCACATGAATACTCTGCGCAAACAAGGCATGGAACGTCTGCCCGCCATTCTCCAGGCGAACAGGGATCGTCTCCGCCCTATTCTCATGACCACCCTCGCGCTGGTGGCGGGGATGCTCCCTCTGGCGGCGGGATCGGGCCCCGGAGCGGAGGAACGACGCGCCGTAGCCGTGGTCGTCATAGGCGGCCAGAGCTTGTGCCTCCTCCTCACCCTGCTCGTGACGCCTGTCGCCTATTCCTATCTCGATGACCTCGGCACCTGGCTCCGCTCCCGTTTGTGGAGTCAAACCACGCCAGCCCACAGCCTTCCCGCCCCAGCCGGGTCTGACCGCCGTTGACTCTCTCGCCGCTTCGAGCGCGGTCAGCGGGCAGCGCGCGCCAGTAACGAAGGCTCTGAACTCAGTAAAACGACCCTGTTTAGCCGGATTCCAGATCTCGATGTCAACCGCTTTTACTGAGGTCTGAAGGCTCAACCTGCCCCGCTCTGGTTGCTTTCGAAGAGATGCGGCGCGGAGCGACGTCCCAAATCCCTGGATCGAGCCAGGATTTCCACATCGGATTCGCAGGCCAACGCAAATGTAGCCAGAGCCTTGGCTTCTTTCATCTTCGATCGCCGGATCAATGCCTTGATTTCAGGAACGACAGACGGCGTCGCACTCAGTTCGTCCACCCCCAGCCCCAGCAAGAGTAACGTCACGTCCCTGTCTCCCGCCATCTCGCCGCAGACTCCCACCCAAATCCCATGCCGGTGCGCCGCTTCCACAGTCTGGTGGATCGCTCGGATGAGGGCTGGATGCGTGGCCTGGTAAAGGTGCGCCACTCGCTCGTTCATTCGGTCCACGGCAAGGGTGTACTGGATCAGATCGTTGGTGCCGATACTGAAGAATTTAACCCGTTTGGCGAGGCTGTCTGCGATCGCAACCGCCGATGGGACTTCAATCATAATCCCGACCTCGATTTCTGAGGCGTAGGGGATGCTCTTGCTTCGAAGTTCCGCCTGGCATTCAGCCAAAATCTTGTTGGCCTCCTCCAGTTCCTGAAGGCAGGAGATCATCGGATACATGATCTTGATATTGCCGACCACGCCCGCGCGGAGGATGGCGCGAAGCTGGGAGCGGAACATGCCCTGCTCCTGAAGACACAAACGAATGCCCCGCCACCCCAAGAAAGGATTGCTCTCGATTGGGTTCTGGATGTGGCTCGGGAATTTATCACCTCCGATATCGAGCGTGCGGATGATCAGAGCATTGGGCTTTGCGGCTTCAGCAACGCTGCGATAGGCCTCGTACTGCTCTTCCTCCGTTGGCAAGGCGTCGCGGTTGATGAACAGGTATTCGGTTCGATACAGCCCGACCCCTTCGGCTCCGCAAGAGTCGATAGAGGGGCCGTCCTCGGGTTGGTCAATGTTTGCTGAAAGCACGACCTTGACGCCATCGAGGGTCACAGCCGGCTTATCCCGAAGACCCTGGAGTTTGACATCGAGGCTCGAGTGCCTTTCGACCAGTTGCCCGTATTCAAACAGCGTTTGGTCCGTCGGGTTCAGAATAACCAGCCCGTTATAGCCGTCCACAACCACGTGGTGGCCGGTTTCGAGGTGCTGGCTCAGGTCCTTAAGCCCAACCACTGCGGGGATATGCAGGGAGCGGGCGAGGATGGCCGTATGGGACGTGCGCCCGCCTGTTTCCGTGGCGAATCCGAGCACCATCTTCCTGTCCAACTGAGCTGTGGTGCAGGGGCTGAGCTCGTGGCTGATAAGAATGCAGGGGTCTTTGAACTGCTTGAGGTGAAGAAGATCGCCCTTCCCTTGCAAGTTGTGAATGACGCGGCTGGTCACATCCCGAATGTCAGACGCCCGCTCTCGGAGGTATTCGTCATCCACAGCCCCCAAAGCGGCTGCGTAGCGCTCGGACACCTGATGAAACGCCGCCTCGGAATTGAGCCGCTTCTGCTGGATGGCACGAACGACTTCGTTGATGAGGGTCTGATCTTCGAGAACCAACAGGTGCGCGTCAAAGATGCTCGCATCCTCCGCACCCATGGCTTCCGAGACGTGCCGCTGCACATCCGCGATTTGCAGGCGGGTCTCCACAAGGGCACGCTCCAAGCGATTCACTTGTTCATGCACGCCGTCCTCTGATACCTCGTAATCTGGAATGGAGCTGGCCAGCCTTCCGAGAAGGAAGACTTTTCCATGGGCGACCCCCGCCGAGACGGCGATGCCTCGGAATACTTTCTCCCCTGTGCGCGAGGAATCAGGCATGGCCCGTGTATAATATAAAAAGGAGGCTTATGGAAACGAAATTTGCAATCGTGACGCTTCCAGCCATTCTAAGAGTCGAAAGAGGCCACATTGCAGACTAAGACACAGACGGCGGGGCACCTTGGGCTGCCTTTGACTTTCCGCAGCATCGCTGCCTATTCGCAAGCTTCGCCTGCGCGGTGCGCTCTTTGGTATGGGGTCTGGGCTGCGGCTTGCGCGGTGTTATGCGTAGGGGCGATCCACCGCGCATGGATCCCGGGGGTCGAACTGGCCCTCAGCAGGCTCCCGGAGAAAGTCTCTTTCCGCGACGGCCGCTTGGGGTGGCCCACTCCCCATCCGGTTGTGCTCGCCAACGACCGCTTTCTCTCCCTCATCGTGAACCCGGGAGCGGAAACGACGGTGGACCGCTCGGCCGACATTCAAATTGAACTGGGAGTGCGGGAACTCCGATGTCGCTCGCTTTTGGGATGGATGGAGTGCCCTTTCCCTGCCTTTCTGGACGGGGATTTCGGTCGCAGCTCCGCTCTCCCTTGGTGGGATGCCTGGAAACCGAGCCTTCTCATGGTTCTGGCTTTGGTCCTTTGGGTCGCCCTTTTGATCTCCTGGGCGTTGGTTGCGTCCGCTTACACCGGACCCGCGTTTTTATTCGCCCGGATGTTGGGAAAACCCACGACGTTGTCACAGGTCTGGCGGAGTTGTGCGGCAGCGTTACTCCCTTCCGGAGCTCTTGTCACTGCGGCAGGAATGGCCTACGCCTGCAACCAAATCACACTGCTTCTCCTGGGCGTGTTTTGGCTGGGCCACTGGCTTGTGGGTTGGGTTTACTTGATCGGAGGCATCGTGCGTTTCCCCAAAGCCTCACCTTTGACTGATCCAGCTTCTACCCCAGACCCTTTCGCAACGGCGGTTGGCCCCCATCCAATTGAAACCAAAAAGAATCCATTTCATGACTCTCGAAAATGATATTAAGATTAACGTTAACTTTCACAATCTCCTGATTGTTTTCGAGTGCTTTTTAAAGTCTTGGTTTGACTTTCGCACTCAAATAAAGTAAAAAAAATGAAGTTAATTGAGGTTTTTTGCCTCGGTTTCTTCCAAATCCAGCGTCGATTGTGCATTGTCGGCGCTGGGTTTTTTTATTCGCCAACCGCACCGTGTCATCAGGTTCAGCAGGGCGGGAAGAAACGTGAGGGCGGCGATCATGCAAGTGGATGTCCCCACCGCCATCACAAAGCCCAGACTGGCGATGCCCTGGTGTTTGGCCAGCAGCAGACTGCCGAACCCCGCCACGGTGGTGAGTGCTGAGATCAGCACGGCTTTCCCAGTGCTTTTTGCCAGGATGCTCGGGCTTTGCTCCTCAGCAAAACGGTTCAGGATATGGATCCCGCTGGTGACACCGATCCCGATCACCAACGGCAGGGTCATGATGTTTGCCGGGTTGAAGTCGATCCCACGCCACCCCATCAACCCCACCATCCAAAGAGTGCCGAAACCGACGGGCAGCAGGGAAAGAACCACGCAAGTCAACGTTCTAAAGTGGGTAAAGACCAGGATTGCGATCGCTCCCAGGGCGTACCAGGCGGCCTTTTCGTAGCTGTCTTTGAGAAGCGTTGTGTATTCGTAGAGTTGAACGGGCGTGCCCGTCACGTCCGGTGCGACGGTCCTGAGTTCCTTCACGAAGCTCTCCTGTGGTCCTCGACTCCACACATCTTCTTTTGGATAAACCTGGAGAAGATATTTTTGTCCGCTCTTGCCTATAAACCGGTTACGGAGCGCCGCCGGAAGATCGCGAGCGGTCAGGGCTGAGCGGTTGTCCTGGTTGCGGATGGCGGCGAAGGTCTCGTGAATATCCCTGAAGAGCGCTTGCTGGAACAAGCCCATTTTTTGTTCTACCTCCGCCCTCCCCATGGTGCTCATGCGATGCCTCAGATCGCCGAGTGCCGCCTTCAGATCCTTGATCTGCGCCCACAAAGACTTCAGTTTTTCGACATCCGCCCTCCCTCCTGCTGCATCGGGCTTGGAGCTCGCGGCTTCAATCTCACCCTGGACGGCCTGGGAGGCCAGCCCCAGGTAACCCTGCAGTGACCACAGCGTTTGGTTGAGTTCTGTGACCTTGGAATCCTCCATGTCGATCTCCGCGAAGTGGATGCTGGAGACTTCTTTGCGGATGGCATCAATTAATTCGAGGGGTCTTTTGGAATCCACCTCCAGATACGGTGCCATGGAATCGACGCTGGCCACGGTGGTGAGGTTCGTCAGGCGGGACTGAAACGCACGCGCCGCGTCGAGAGAGTCGGCCACCACCGCGCCATAAAGAACCGACTTGCCGGCGCCGAGGATCAGCTTTTTTTCAAACTCCACCGCAGGCAGTCCTTCAGATTGCATGTGGAGCAAGTTGTAGTCGAAGCCGACTTTGCCCATCTGCAATGCGGCAAGCACGGAAACAGTGAGGGTGGCTCCCATGACGAGGCCCGGTCTGTCCAGCCACAGTCTTTCCAGTCTCTCGCGTCTGTCGATGCCGGGCAGGGATTGGGTTTTAGGATGGAGCGAGTGGTCGAGCGCGTTCTGCCTGCCACGCAGAAGGAGCACAGGCAACAAAGTCATCATGGGCACCACGCAAATCAGGAGCCCGCCACCGCAAATGATGCCCATCTCTTGGATTCCCTTGAAGTCCGTCATCCCCATCGCAAAAAAAGCTCCGGCGGTGGTGAGGCACCCTGTAAAAATCCCTTGCCCGGAATACGTCATGGCTTTTTCAATCGCCTGATGCTCGCTTCGTCCGCCGCACAGTTCCTCTTCGTAGCGTGATATCAGGTGCACCCCAAAATCGATCGCCAAACCGATCAACATGGGAACGAACGTGATGGTGAGAATGTTGAGGTGGCCCACGACGGCGGTGGTGTAGGCCATGGTATAACCGAGCCCTACGATGAGGCACACGGTCGCTTTGATGGGGCGTCCGGTCTCCCTGTAGGCGAAAACGAACAGCAAAACCACAACGATCAAGGAAACGATCGACGCCAGGATGGAGTCATCCTGAGACTGGGCCATTTCATCCATCTCCAGAACGGGTTCCCCGGTGACCCCCGCGTTGACGCCTGGAACCTCGGTTTGCACACGGTGTACCAACTCCCGAAGCTTGTGAACCGCTGCTTCGTTTTGGCCCTCCGTGCGCGCCTTCGCTGAAACCAGGTATATCCGGCCTTCAGCGAACGTGATGTATTTCTGCCTTTCCGCCTCCGCTCCCGCGCCGAACAATGCATCAATCCCAGGCGACGGAGGGGGCCCCGGCCGCCTTAGCGAAGCCTCCGCCTGCCGAACGATCCGAGCCAGCGCAGGAAAGGCCTTGATCAGCGAGTCGGTCTCCGCGTTTTGCTCTTTGCGCGCGGAGTAAAAACGGCGGTTCACTAGATCGAAAAGAGACGTGAGATTGGTGGCCTGCGAAAACTGCTCCACAAAAGGGCGGTAGTCCTTCAAAGTCTGTAACAATTCAGACAGGGTTTCTTCGGGCAAGAAGAGGAGGGCCTTAGGTCCCATCAGCTTGAGGTCACCCTTGTAAAACACTTCCGAAAAAACATTGGTCTGCTCCTCGAGGCGCTTGCCCAACCGCTCCACAAACTGGCGGTTCTTCTCCATGTCCTCGCTCTCCACGACCGCAATCAGGTCGTCCTGGCCAGGAAACTCCAGCTTGAATTTTAGGAAATTCTGGTGGTACTGCTTTTCGGCTCCCACCAGATCGTTGCGGCTGGTGCTGAACTCCATCCGCTCCACCGTGTAAAGGATGGAACAAAGCAGAAGCGCGGCCTGGGGATAAAAAAATAGGCGCGGATACCGAATGATCGACTGCGTCAGCAGGGTCAGGAGCCGGAACGCGATCGATGGAGAGGCTGCGCCGCCAGGGTCATTCCTGAAAGTCGGCATTCGTGTAAATCTCTTTGACGTCGTCGTGCTCCTCAAAAGCTTCGATGAGTTTGCTCACCGCCCTTGAGTCGGATGGCCTCACGGGGACCAGGATCTCAGGGATGAACGTGATGGCGGCGGCTTCGCACCGGATGCCCTTCGAATCGATGGCCTTGTGAACCGCTTCAAAATGAGCGGGATCGGTCAGTATCTCGTAGCCCTCCGGCTCCGCCCTAAAATCTTCGGCGCCTGCCTCCAAAACTATTTCCATCACGGCGTCCTCGTCCGCGCTTTGCCGCGCGATGATGATCTGGCCTTTCCGGTGGAACAGCCGTGTCACCGCCCCGGAAGTCGCGATGCTTCCCCCGTTTTTCGCCAGAATGCTCCGTATCTCGGCGGCCGCGCGGTTCCGGTTGTCGGTGCTCACCTCCCCAAGGATGGCCACCCCATGCGGACCGTAAACCTCGTAGGTGAGCTCTTCATAACTCGCCTCGTCGCCTCCGCCCGCCCCGCGTTTGACTGCTCTTTCGATGTTGTCGGAAGGCATGTTGGCGTTCCGGCACTTGAGCAGCACCATCCGCAGTCGTGGATTTAAGTCCGCATCCGCCCCGCCAATCTTGGCGAGGATGCTGAGTTCTCGGGATAATTTTGCGAAAATACGGGCGCGCTTCGCATCGATCGCCCCTTTGAAATGCTTGACCTTCGCCCATTTGCTATGTCCGGCCATAAAGTCTGTGTTGGTTTGCCAACGCGTTTGTCGACTGAAACGGCGCCGCTTTCAATCCAAAATCGAAAGTGCCCCTCTGGATCCCACCCACTGAACTCAGTAAAACGACCCTGTTTAGCCTGATGCTCGAGCAACTCCAATTCCCTGCTCCTAATCGTAATCGTAATCGTAATCGTAATCCACCCCTCTGTTTCAAGGGCAACACCCGAGGATTACGATTACGATTAGATTCTTAAATCCTAAATCTCGATGAATTATCTCTCAGATTTTGAACCACAGAGGCACAGAGGCACAGAGAAGAACAAACAATGAAACCAAACTTTTCCTCCTCTCTTTTCCCCCTCTGTGTCTCTGTGTCTCTGTGGTTCAAATTTCAAATCTGTTTGGCTAGGATTAGGAAAAACGGAGGAATTGGGGTTGCGCGCCCAGATCACGATTTCAACCGGTTTTCCTGAGGTCTGACCCACGCCGCGCGGGGCCAGAGGCCCCCGCGACTGGCAGACCTGGAGGTTTGCCCCACTTCGCGGACCAAAATGAGAACTGCTGCCATCCGAGTTGCAATTCTTGGCGCGTGTTCCCAAAGTCCGTCCATGGCTAATTTGGTGTTTGATATCGAGACGACGGCGCTGCCGCTGGATTCGTTTGATGAGGTTCAACTGGAATACCTCTTCCGGGAAGCCTCGAAACTTCCGGACGCGACCGCGCAGGAGGCCCGCCGTGCCCAAATCGAGGACCAGTTCAGCTTGTGGCCGTTGACGGGTCAGGTGGTTTGCCTGGCGATGTTGAACGCCGACACCGGCCGTGGCCAGGTGCTGTTTGTCGCGGAGGATTACGAGCCCGGAGAAACGGAGAATGCCTCGGTGGAGTTCGTGGCTTGCGTGGACGAAACCGAAGCGCTGACCGCCTTTTGGGACATTGCAAAACATTACGAGACCATCACCACGTTCAACGGGCGAGGATTCGATGTGCCGTTTCTGTATTTGAGATCAGCGGTTCTCAACGTGCCCATCACTCGTAAGGATTGGCTCGGCTACAGATTTCAGACCCAGCCCCACTGTGACCTCGCGGAACAGTTCTCTTTTTATGGAGTGAGTGGCCGGGACGGGGCTGCGCGGCGCTACAATCTCGACTTTTATTGCAAGGCTTTCGGCATTGCGTCGCCGAAAACTCAGGGGATCACGGGGCATAACGTCAAGGACATGATTGCCGCCGGAATGCACCGGGAGGTTGCGGAATACTGTCTTCGCGATGTCAGGGCAACTGTGGAACTCCATCGAGTCTGGCGTGACCGGCTTTCGGGGATCAAATGAAACTATCGGCTCATCGGTTCTTCCTGATGATGCTGGCCTGCGCCGCCATCGGTGCCCTTGGGTTTGGTGTCGCCCGGTCGCTGGAGCCCGATTTTGAAGGCAGACCTTTGCGGCTTTGGATCCACGATCTACACGCCTCGGACACGCGGGTCCGAGACCGGGCAATCGAGGCGGTTTGTGCCATCGGAAAACCAGCGGTCCCCGCGCTCATGGTGCGGCTGAGACGGACGGATTCCGTGGCTGACACTGCCGTGACTTGGGCGCGGGCGCGGGGGCCGGAATGGGTCCAGCGGCGATTCCAAAGCTGGTTGATCTCCTCCCAAATCAGGGCTGTGGCCGCGCTGGCGTTGCGCCGGATGGGCCCGGATGCCGAGCAGGCGGCACCACAGTTGATTTGGGCTCTGGGCGATGGCGACACGTCAGTGGCCCGCCTCGCGGAATATGCCCTGGGCACCATTGGCGCGCCAGCCGTGCCGGAACTTTCACAAGCCGTTGCGGGCCCACACAGGAGCCGTCGCATAGCAGCCTTGAGAATCCTCTCGCAGCTAGGTCGCGCGGCGGAGGCTTCCGTTCCCGCAGTGAGATCCGCTCTCCACGATTCCGACCCTCGCATTCGATTGCGCGCCGCCGAGGCTGTTTGGAGAATCCTCGGAGACGCGGGGTCCGCAACGCCTGCTTTGCTGCATTTAGCCCAGTCCGGGGATCCCACGATGCAGCGCGAGGCTCTGGCTGTCCTGGTCACCATCGGGCCCGCAGCGCATGACGCGGTCGAAGTGCTGGAGGGTCTGGCATCCTCTCCGAATCACTACGTTCGAATGAAAGCGGCGGAGGCGGTCGCAGCGATCAGCGGAGACGCCCGCGCCGCCATCAGAGCCTATCAGGACGCTCTGAAACATTCGGACACAAACATTCGCTGGCACGCGGTAGCCGGTTTGGAACGTCTTTTGTCGGTGGCTCGAACCATTCTCCCATCGCTTATCAAAGCCACAGAGGATTCCGACCGCTATGTGCGCGCCGCAGCGGTGACACTCCTGGGAAAGATGGGGCGGGATGCTGAGCCCGCCGTGCCCGCACTCAGGGTTGCCGTTGCCGACGCCGACACGTTGGTCCAGTCCAGCGCGGCAGAATCGTTGTGGAGGATCGACCCTCTCCACAACCCCGCCCCACGCGCCATCGAATGAACCCATAACATTCATTGACTAGGCTGGAGAAGATGTAGGACCGTCGAGACCCCATGAGCTGGTTCTATCAAAACGCGGTGCGTCCGCTGCTATTTTCCGGCGACTCCGAGGAAATCCATCGTGTCACCCTCGCCGGGTTGGGCTCGGTGTCACGCGTGCCTCTACTCTGCGATGCGGTCCAAACTTTTTGTGGCAGCGAGGAACTGCCTGTGGACGTCTTCGGGATGCGCTTCCCGAATCCGGTCGGGCTTGCGGCGGGGATGGACAAATACGCCGAGGCTGTGCCGGTCTGGCGTTCCCTGGGATTTGGTTTTTCCGAGCTCGGTGGGGTCACTTCACATGAACAAACAGGCAACCCGGTTCCTCGCTTGTTTCGAGGTGTGGAGGATGGAGCCCTGGTGAACCGAATGGGGTTCAACAACCCGGGCGCCCAAAGAATGGCCGAGATCCTAGGTTCGTGGAAAGGGTGCGGACGGTGGCCCGAGCATCCGGTCGGTGTGAACCTCGGCAAATCAAAGGTCACGCCGTTGGAGGACGCCGCCCGCGATTACGCCGATTCATTCCGGTTGCTCAAACCGTTCGCCGACTTTTTCGTGGTGAATGTCAGCTCCCCAAACACTCCCAATCTTCGCCAACTCCAAGACAAAGCTGCCCTCGACTCGATCCTGGCAGCGATTCAGAAAGAGAATCGCCCTTCCGCATCGGGAGGATTCGCCAAACCTTTGCTCGTGAAAGTGGCTCCGGATCTCTCTTGGGAAGCCCTTGACGATATCGTCGACCTTGTGCTGGCGCGCAAAGTATCGGGCATCGTGGCGACCAACACCACGGTGTCGAGGCCGGAGTCGGTGTCCTTGAGTTTAAAGCAAACGTATGCTGAGGCGGGCGGATTGAGCGGGAGACCGCTTCGAGCGCGGAGCACCGACATCGTCCAACATTTATGGAAGCAGACAAAAGGCAAGGTGCCGATTATTGGGGTCGGAGGGATTTTTAACGCGGCGGATGCCTGGGAAAAGATCGTTGCGGGAGCGACGCTGGTGGAAGCCTACACCGGCTTGGTATATGAAGGCCCTACCCTTGCGCGGCAGATCGTTGAGGGTCTGAGGAAGCGGCTTGAGGAATGCGGCTTCGAATCCATCCAGGACGCCGTCGGGTCAGCCAACAAATGACCGCTCCCGCCAGTAATTCTCATTTTCGCCGACGAAGTGGGTAGACCTCCAAGGTCTGCCATTGGAGTTTGGACATTAAGGAGACATCTCTGGCCTTCCTTCGGGGCGGGGACGGCTTCGTCCCCGGTTCGAGTGACTAACCGAGAGGACCTGGGGACGAGCCGTCCCCGCCCCGCTTCCTAGGGCCAGTGTCTGCTCAGCAGTTTTGTCCTCTTTCCATTTTTTATGAACTTCACCCTGAAACCGCCAGCGCGCACCCGACTTTGGTTCGAAGATCTGTCAGTCGCGCTCCCGAGCCGGTTAGAAATCGGCGCTCCGGCAAAATTCAGTGTGCGGCGGCCATGATCTCAGCCGATTCGGATGCGATGTCGAGGGCATTTTCCAAACTGACCAAGCGACGCAGCAAGGATCGATAAAGGCGGTAGGCTTCCGGGCCATGTTCGGCGACCAAGAGATCGTAAAGTTGGTGTTCGGGCAACGGGCAGGGAAAAGCCGCTTGAGGGATTTTAACACCACATCGCGCGAGCCGCGGAGCGGCAATCAATACGAGCAAAGCGGCGACACTGCGAATGCCGCTCTCGAGGTCGCGAAGGCCGTCGTGGAGGATCTCTCCACCCGGTAATTCTTCATGCATTGGCAAACCCTCCCAAAAACTCCTTAACGCGCCGGATAAATGACTCGGCATCGATGGCGGGATAGCGATTGAAGCCCGGGATCAATGCTTCGGCGTGAGCCAATAGTTCCTGCGCCGCCACCAGTTTCAGCCGCAGCATCTCGGTCACATCCAGCAGGTCTTTGGCGTGTCCACGTTCCAGTTTCGACAAGCTCTGTGCATAAAAGTCGTAGTGGTAAACCTGGAGCTTGCCAAAGCTGCCCACAAACCGGCTTCTCTCCCGCCATGCCGTCAGCGGAGGGATGAAATCAGCCGGTGACGCCAACTCGACGTTGATTGACAGCGCTCGCTTCAAAGCGGGGATTGCTTCGAACACGCCATCGGGCTCCGGGTCGAAGCTCAGACCCACGTCAATCGTCGTGTCCCGCCAGCCCAACAGAATCGCGCTGCTCCCGCCCGTAATAAAACAGACGCCCGGAGTCTTCGCGCTGGCGCCCAATCGGGAGAGGAAATCCAACAGCTTTTCTTTCGTTAGTTTTTCGACCAGCCTTCGAGTGTAGCGTAGCGACCCTTCGTCGTCATGCCCTGTTTAATAAGTCACTCAGCAGCGGGTGCAACTCACGGTTTCCGGGAGGTGTCGTTCGGAGGACAATACCTACCGCAGAATGGGAAGAGTTAACCACGGATGACACGGATAGCACGGATAAAGTACCCCTCTCCGCTCCCTTTCCTCATCCGTGTTATCCGTGTCATCCGTGGTGTCACTTCAGCGTGGTTAAGCGGCGGGATACCCGCGTCAGGGGAGGCGACCTCGGATAACGTGAGTTGCACCCCTCAGCAGCGAGCAGTTCACCGGTTTGCATTCTGGCCGTTCGACTACGGCACTCACAAAAGGGATCTAACACCGACAACGGTTTTCGTTTCCTCGCGCAGCCATCAGTTCTCATTGTGGTAGGCAAAGTGGAGTAGACCTCCAGGTCTGCCAGTCGCGGAGGCCTCTGGCCCCGCACGGAGTGGGACACTCCGCGAACCGGCAGGTCGGAGACCCTGCCCCACCGTGTTCAAAATGAGAACCGCTGTCGCGCAGCGGGAGTCGATTTATTTCCTAGCGCACATCATGGCAGTGCATGCCTTGATCACACTCTGGGAATCGATCGTTTCCATGAGAAATTCTCCGGGACCGTTCCCGCCGTACGGGTCGCCGACTGGCAGAACGATTTGGTGAGGCACCTTCCACGGCGCCCACTGGCTGACAACAGAAGGACCGAACAACGCCACAATAGGGCACTGGCAGGCGGCGGCAAGATGCATCGCCGCCGTGTCCACGCCGACGAACAATTTGGCCCGATGCAACACCCAGGCCAGGTGCGCCCATGTGAGGGTGCCTTGGGTGGAAATGGCCCTCGACCCCAACTCTGCTGTGAGTCGTGCCGCGCTTTCAACCTCCTCGGTGTCGGGCCCAGCGCTGATCACGATTCGCGGTACATGATTCAAAAGTGATCGGCCAACCTCAACCCACCGGTCGTGCAGCCACCGCTTCCTCTTCCACCGTGTTCCCGGGTGAAGCACCACAAAGTCCGCATCGCCTTCGAGTTTGTCCCATTTCATGGTTCTCGAACGATCAAAAACCATCGGAGGCGGCGCAGCACCGATCGGAAGAAAGTCGCGCACCGTAAAGAAATCTTTTTCAACGCGGTGCCCCTGAGCCCACTCGTGATGCGACCGGCCGTTGAACCAGAGGCGCCACCAGGGGTTGAGTGAGTAAAACGATGTGTTGGCGCACCGTCTGCAGGCCGCGCTCAGGCCAGCAACCCATCGACCCCGATCCCCATCGGTGAGTTCGAAGGCGTAATCAAACCTCTGTCGTCGGAGTTCCAAACCTAGCTTGACCTCGGACCACCACTCCACCCGGGAACGGTTCCCCGCTTCAGGCGCCGCCGCCGTCAGAACCCGGTCGATGACGGAACAACCCTCAAGAACACCCTCGGTTCCTCTCCGAACGACCACCCAGATCAAGGCATTCGGGTCGAATTCACGAACCGCCTGCAAGGTCGGCGTCAACAGCAACGCATCCCCTATGTGTTTCAGTTTGACAAATAAATACCGCATCGCGCGATCTATCAGGGCAGAGCTCCTGCAGGGTGGGAAGCGGAAAATGCTCTGAACGCAGCAGTTCCGCCCGCTGGCGCGCGGGCGGGGACGACGCAGCGCACCGTCCCTACCTGATGTCTTTCGGCCGAGGGGGGTGCGATCCATTTTCCATGCGGTCAGGAGTTCTGAGCCTCTGAACTCAGTAAAACGACCCTGCTCTCGAGCAACTCCAATTCCCTGCTCCTGCTCCTGCTCCTGCTCGTAATCGTAATCGTAATCGTAATCGTAATCCTCCCCTCTGTTTCAAGCGCAACACCCGAGGATTAGGATGAGGATTACAATTACGATTACGACAAATGGAGGAATTGAAGTGGCTCGTCCGGTTGCGATTCCAACCGCTTTTGCTGAGTTCTGAGCTTGGTGCAGGAGCCCATCTCGAAGGGCCGAGGGATGGACAGCCGACCACGGGTGCAACTCACGGTTTCCGGGAGGTGTCGTTCGGAGGACAATACCTACCGCAGAATGGGAAGAGTAACCACGGATAACACGGATAGCACGGATAGCACGGATAAAGTACCCCTCTCAGCTCCCTTTCCTCATCCGTGTTATCCGTGTCATCCGTGGTGTCACTTCAGCGTGGTTAAGCGGCGGGATACCCGCGTCAGGGGAGGCGACCTCGGATAACGTGAGTTGCACCCGCCGACCACGCCTCATGCTTTTTGAACTTATCAAACCATCGGAGTTTTGAAAGGATTGCGAGAGAATGATGCGATCCCTATGAAACTGGCCTTGATTCGTCGAAAGTTCGACGCGGGCGGTGGCGCGGAACTTTACACGCAACGCCTCCTCACCGCGTTGGTGGAGGCAGGTCACGACGTGCATCTGTTCGCCGAATCCTGGGCTGAAGCCCCTGCCCAGGTTCGATTCCATCCGGTCGGCGTCCGAGCTCCCCGAGCAAGTCGCGCTCGGATGTTTGCCGAAACTGTCCAGGCTCAATTGCGTTCAATCCATTTTGACTGCGTCTTCAGCCTCGAGCGGACACTCCGACAAGACGTGTATCGGGCTGGGGACGGGGTTCATCGTGTGTGGTTGGAACGTCGGCGCGAGTTTGCTCCCTGGTGGAAACGATGGCTCATTGGGCGAGGCCGTTTCCACCAGAGCATGCTGGCACTGGAGCGGGAAACCTTCTCGCCTTCAAACACACGCCATATCATTGTCAATTCGGAGATGGTTCGACATGAGATCCAGAGGTGCTTCGACTTTCCTGACGAGCGGATCCATCTGGTTCGAAATGGCGTGTGTGTTGAACGATTTCAAAATCTGGACCGCCGCGCCGCACGATCTCGATTCGGATTTTCCGAGTCCGACTTCGTCCTGTTGTTCGCCGGGTCTGGTTGGGATCGGAAAGGTCTCCGGTATGCGATCGAGGTTGCCCGGCGTCTCCAAGGAGCTCAAGTCAAACTCCTGGTCGCAGGCAAGGGAAAAGCCCCCTCTAATTCGCCATCGAATGTGTTGTTCACAGGCCCCCTGAGGGATGTGGAGACTGCTTATGCGGCTGGGGATCTCCTCCTGTGCCTCCCCACTTACGAACCGTCGGCGAATGTCGTGTGCGAAGCGCTCGCCTCGGGGTTGCCTGTCGTCACCTGTATTCAAAATGGCGCCGCGGAATGGATACAGAGAGGTGTGACTGGGTCCATCGTTGACAATCCCGCCGATGTTTCCTCCGTGCTGGCCGCTGTCGAACCTTGGCTCCTGCGTCCCCGAAAACCCTTCCCGATCGAACTGGACGACCTCCGCTTAGAACGCAATGTGAGAGAGACGCTCGCAGTCATCTCACTCTGTCGGCAGTGAGGATCGGCCTCAGGTCGTTCACCCGGGTGTGTGACCGCAAAGTAACCTGAGAGTGAGGATTTGGCCTCCGTTGTGGTTTTGGAAACAGGGTGCCATGCTCGTGTGCTGCAAGATTGGTCCCTTGACGATCGATCCTGAATCCGGCAGATCGATTCACCTCAAAGAACGCAAAGAACGCATAGGGAAAGAGTTGCGAACATCCAAAGCATCACCCGGCAGGGGACCCTTTAATAACTTGGTAAGTTCTTGTCTTTGCGTTCTCTGCGTTCTTTGCGGTTAATTCAACTGCTCTTTCCAGGATGGTCAGTTCGAACAAATCTTCGCCGATTAGCAGGGTAGGACCGTATTTGTCCCACCCTCTCTCGTAGGATCCACATAAAACAGAGGATCACTATGAACAAGAAACAACTTGAATTGTTGATGGTAAACCGAACGCTGCGTGGGTTGCGCACGGAGCTCCGTGCGGAACGTCGCACCTTCGTCGCAAGGCTTTGGTTTCAACGGATGCACCACATCGTCGACCGCACCCTGGAATGGAACAGAGCCCCGGGCGAGCGTCCTGAGCAGGGGACACTGACCTTGACTTGAAATTCAACGAGGGCAGGGCGAGCCGCTAAAACGGATGACTGATGACTGATGACTGATGACTGATGACTGCTCACTGCTCACTCCTCACTCCTCACTGGGGGGTTCTTAGCGGTCCTTGCCTTTGCCCGAAACTTTGCCGCGAAATTCCTTGAGAAGAATCTCAATTTTGTCCGGGTTTGGGGAAATGGTCTTGAGTAACTCCAAGTGTCCAACCCCCTCCTGCCATCGGCCTTCACTCTCATCCAGACGCACCAAAGCTGTCACGATCTGTCCCAAACCGAACACATCAGGCTCCGCTTTTCCCATCTCACCTTTGCGCCATTTTACAATCGCCAGTTCCAAGACATTTCGAGCCCGCACCGGATCATTTCGATTTTCAGCAAACACTTTTCCCAGCTCGCAAAGAATCTGGTGCGCATCCGGATTCAGCAGCCAGCCCTCGCGCAAAAACTGAATGGCTTCATCGGGTTTGCCAAGACGCGTTCTCAACCAAAACGCGGCCACCGTATACACCTCTACTTTGTTGGGATCCAGTTCTGCCGCAAGCCGCAACCATGGCAGTATTTCTTCCTGACCAGTCGCCCTCTCCAAATGACTATGTTCTGACGGAAAAAAATGCCTCCCAAACCGGTCGATCCAATCCGACGCCTTGCCCAGAAACTTCAGTTCATCCTCTTGATCATGCCGATCTCCATCGCTCTCTCCTTGGCCATGACCGTGATCATGATCATGATCGTGATCTTGTTCTTTGTCTTTGCCTTTGACTGGCTCATGGGCCGGGTCCTGATGCTCTTCCTTGCTTGCCGCATCGTGTGGATCAGATTCCTGCTCTGAAACCAGGTGGACGTCCCCGCGGACCTTGCCTTCGTCTTTGACGTCGAAGATGCTCGGATAATAGCCACTGTGAAAGTAGGCGTCTGCTTTCAGAAAAAAATGATTCGCGAAAAGCCTGCGGCTGTCCCCCAAAACCACCGATAACAAATCCCCCCGGCCCGGCCGCCGTCCGTTTCTCTCCGCGAAGCGAGGGGCGAGCACGGTCGAAGCGGTGAAACAGGACGCAAACAAAGCCATCAAGGCAAAATAGGCTAATCTGTTCATTCAACCGCCTGTTTCAGCCGCTACAGGGTGAGCGCCTTCCTCCGGAATACCAGCCATGTCGCACACAAGAAAAAAGCTGAATAAAGCATTGCGTATCCCAAAGCGCCCAAGAACCATGCGAAGGAAATCGCGGCCCTATTGTGAACAAGCATGTCTCGCATGTCAAAAAACTCCAGGTGTGGCATCGTAAAGTACACCAGTTGCAACAGCGTTCTCACCGGTTCATCGAGCCGTTGGGCGATCTGACCGAGGTGGCGACCCACGAACAGAACGGAACCCGCTACGATGAGAGAAAGTGTGGTGTTCGCGGAGGGCGTGCTGATCGTGACGGATCCCAGAAGCGTCATGGCGATGACCACGGCCGCGAAGGCCGCTTGCAGAACCAGGGCATACGCATAGTTCGCAAAGACGATCTCCTTCTCCCGCGCGGCGCTCACGACTCCAAAAAACAGGTAAAAGACGGCCAAAGCGATGCAGGAAGCTGCCCAGCAGCCCAGGAATTTTCCAAAAACCAGATGCCAGCGTGTTACTGGCTTGGCGAGGAGCGGGAAAATGGTCCTCTGCTCCATCTCAGCGGGGATCTGCCGCGCCGTTGTCGCGATGGCGATCACCATCACGGAGATCCAGATCAGCAGAAGGCATAGTTCCTTCAAATACCGCGCAGCGCTAATGTCGCCGAAGAAATTCATGCTCCCCAGCAGGATCGTCAAGACTGCGGTCAGCACGAAAAGGACGTAGAAATCCTTCCTCCGATACAACTCCTTAACCACCAGACCGCCTATGGCCCATGATGTTCTCATATCCGGGTGTTGAATGAAAAAGCCCTAAACACAAACACCGACTACCTTAAGAAAAATCTGTTCCAGATTGCAATGGTAACGATCGATCAACTCACTCACACGCCCTTGAATTTTCAACTCCCCTTCGTTGAGGATCCCCACTCGATCACAAACGGTCTCGACTTCGCCGAGTTCGTGGGAAGAAAAAAACACTGTTTTCCCTTCGGATTTCAGACGCTGGATGATGGCGCGCACCTGCATCCTTCCGATCGGGTCTAAACCGCTGGTGGGTTCATCGAGTATGAGAAGATCGGGATCATTGATCAACGCCTGGGCGAGACCCACGCGTTGCTGCATGCCTTTGGAGTAGGACTTGATGGGACGCCGTCTCGCATGCTCCAGCTCCACAAGCTTGAGAATCGTGTCGATCCGGGATTCGGCAACCGCCTTCTCAATACCGAATACCTTGCAGTAAAACCTGAGCAACTCCTCAGCCGTCAGGAATTTGTAATAATAGGTCAACTCCGGCAGATAGCCAATGCGTTGACGCGCAACCGGGTCACGAACGTTCACGCCGAAGATGGAGGCTTGTCCTCGCGTCGGGTTCACAAACCCGAGAAGAACATTCATCGTCGTGGTTTTGCCAGCCCCGTTAGGACCGAGAAAACCAAACACCTCGCCCGCATTCACCGAAAGGACCAAGTCGCGAACCGCAAGCTTTGGGGGTTGCCCAATTTCCTTGCTGACATACTCCACACATAACTTTTCAATCTTGATAATCCCAGGCATGAGAAAGACGTTGGAATTCAGATCATAAACGACTCACGAAAAAACCCGGCACAACCTGTGCCGGGTCTGATGGATAATCAAGAATAGAGTACTGACCACGCGGCTAAAGAGAGTGAGTTTGTTCGGTGCATGTCACCGACTGGCCGACAGTCAAATAATCGTAAGTGCCTCCCGCAGGGCATTCGGGAGCAGTTTTTAAGAACAGGAGCGGCCCCACAAGATCCGCCGGAGTGGCCAAGTCACCGTTCTTCTTTCCGGCTTGCATTGCCCACATTTGTTTGGCGGATTCGATTTTGGTAAGGTTTTGTATGCAGACCTGGGTTCTCGCGATCTGCCTTGATTTAAGAAAGTTCGGAATGGCTACCGCTGTAATCATGACGATTATAGCCACCACAATCATAATTTCAACTAGCGTGAAAGCACTCCTAGCGCTTGGCGATGCACGCATAGGCTTTTATGTTAGTGTTAGAATCCCCGAAGGTTCAACAAAAAGAGCTTAGAAGTTGCCCCCTAAGCTCATCAAGTGCTGACCACCAGAAATACGGGAACAGACTATTTCAGCCCCCAATCACAGAGTATGGAGACCGCCCGTGGAGCAAGTCGGATTGTCAGCCACCGTCGCCAGAACGTATGTTCCACCAGCAGTGGGGCAGGTGATGCCGCCGGTCGTCCCATTGACCAGTTGCTTGAGATGCTTGGTGGCGTCACCGGAAATGTCGGCCGCTGTCACCGCAGAGGTGGATCCCTTTTTGTTTTCCAGAGCCCACTGTTCAATGGCTCCTTGAATTTGCTTCATATTTGCAATGCAGGCATTGGTCTGAGCCTGGGTGCGCGCTTTCACGAAGTTAGGAATCGCGATCGCGGCAAGCAAGCCGATGATGGCGACGACGATCATGATTTCAACGAGGGTAAACCCTGAACGACGACTCTGATTAAGGTTGGTTTTCATACGATTTTTATTATTGAACTGTATTCTGACTTGCACGGTGTGAACCACTCAGGGGGTTTTTGTTATTTATTATTGCGTTTGTTTGTTCACCAGTTTACCCCTGCGAACCGCACACCCTCAAAATAGCAGCCTTGGTGCCAAAGTCAAATTTGATTTGATTGCTTGTTGTCCTCCTCAGTGCTCTGGCTACACTCTCCCTCGAAATCCAGATGCCGTCTCATGAAGAAGCCCGTTACGCCAATTTACTTGGTTGCTCTTGTCTGCCTGTTCCTTTCCGGGATCTCCGGCCTCATTTATCAGGTCGTCTGGGCTCGCTACCTTGCCCTTTTCCTAGGCCACGCCAGCTATGCTGTCGTCGCGGTCCTCACCGCGTTCATGGGCGGCCTCGCCCTGGGCAGCCTGCTTTTTGGCAAGTGGGCCGATCAGACGCGACGCCCTCTCCTTGTTTACGCCTGGCTGGAAGCGGGCATCGCGGTCTGCGCGTTCCTCTTTCCTTCCTATTACGAGCTCTGCAATCAGGGCTACTTGAGTCTCGCAAAACGTTTGGCGACCTCAGACACGGGTTTGCTCGCGCTTAAATTCATTTTCAGCGCCGCTTCGATTCTTATCCCCACCACTCTCATGGGGGGCACCTTGCCTGTGTTGGCGAAACTTGTCACCCGATCCCTGGGCGAACTTCAGGGACGCGTCGCAACGCTTTACTTCACGAACAGTCTCGGGGCCGTCGCCGGGTGTGTTATCGCCGATTTTTGGTGGATCCCCTCCATAGGACTCCCGTCCACACTCCTCTTCAGCGGAGCGATCAACGTCGCCGTGGCTGCCCTCGCTTTCTTTGCCTGCCGTTTCGAAGTCCCGGCCCATGTCGATTCCTCCTTTGAACACACGCCGCATTCGTCCACAAACCCACCCGATCCAGCCATTGATCCAGCCGCATCCGCGTTGGATTACCGCCTCGCCCTCGTGGGGATCGGAGTGTCCGGGTTTGCAGCGATGCTTTACGAGGTCGCCTGGAACCGGATGCTCTGCCTCGCGCTCGGCTCCAGCACGCATGCTTTCTCGATCATGCTCATCACGTTCATCGGAGGCATCGCGATCGGCGCTCGGATCGTCTCATTCTGGAGGTCAATCGGGGACAGCCTCCGAGCCTTTGCGTGGTGTGAGATGGCTCTGGCTGGCTCCCTGTTTTTCTCCATGTTTTTCTATGATGAGATCCCCTACTGGTCCATCAAAACTGTCAGCTTGCTGGTGCGGCAGGAAGACGCCTACATCCTGCATCAGTTCGTTCAGATCGGTGTCTGTCTCGCGGTCATGTTCGTTCCCACCGTCTGTCTCGGCATGACTCTCCCCCTCGCGAGCCGCGCCACGACAACCCAACTCCATCGCACGGGACGTTCGGTGGGCTTGGTTTTTGCCGTGAACACCGCCGGCACTGTACTTGGAGCCGCAGCCTCCGGATTGTGGCTGATGCCCGCTCTTGGGCTTGCTCGTCTCCTTGCCCTCGGCATCGCTCTCAATGCGTCCGTCGCCATCGCCATCCTGCGCCGGGACTGGTTCACCCAAAAGCCAAAGCGCTGGCTCGCCCTTCCGGCCGCCACAGCGGTGTCAGTCATCCTCAGCGGGTTCCTTTTCGACAGCGATTGGCAGCACTCCTTCAGCATGGGTCTCTTCCGGGGTTCTGCCCCCGCAAGTCTGGAGGCGTTCAAAAAGGAGGCCAACCGTTATGAGCTTCGGTATTATAAGGATGGCGCGGGATCCACCGTCAGTGTCCAAAGTTATGTGGAAGATAACACGGAAAAGTTGTTGTTGAGGGTCAACGGAAAAGTGGACGCAAGCAGCCGTGGCGATGCCACAACTCAGCTTCTTTTGGGCCATATCCCCCTGTTTCTCCAAACTAACGCCACAGCCACCCTGGTCATCGGACTCGGCAGCGGGATGACCTGCGGCGCCATGCTCCAACACACCTCGGTAACCCATCTGGATGTCGTCGAAATCTCTCCCGAGGTGGCCCAAGCAGCCCGCATTTTTGAAGCCCACAATGGCAAGGCGCTCGATGATCCCCGGTTGCACCTCCACCTGGATGACGCAAAATCCTTCCTTCAGCTCACGTCTCGTTCCTATGACGTGATCATCAGCGAACCCTCCAACCCCTGGATGGCGGGTGTTGCCGGCGTGTTCAGTCGCGAACACTTTGGTCACTGCAGGGACCGACTCAAAGCGGGAGGCATCATGGCACAATGGGTGCACATGTATGAGATCAGCGACGAAGCTCTCCAAACTATCTTGGCCACCTTTTTTTCTGTATTCCAAACCGGTGCCATCTGGCAGACCGCCCCGGGGGATCTGGTGCTCATCGGCTCTGCCCAAGCCAGTCGGCCGGACTTCGAAAATATGGCCGCCAAATTTAACGAGCCAGCCGTGAAAAAGGATTTCGAACGGATCGACATCTTTCGCCTGTCAACTCTGCTTTCGCTACAGATCGTTTCAGAACAACGGGCACCGTTCATCACAGCCGATGGCACGCCGATGCAAAGCGATCTTTATCCCACGTTGGAATACGTCGCTCAGAAAGCCTTCTTCATGCGAGCCGGAAGCTCCCTGCTCGCCTCCTACGCGGAATCCTCTTCGCCGCGCGCCGGAACCCTCCTGGCACAGTACGCCAAAATCAAACCAATCCATCCGCTCGATCTGCGCGGACTGGTCCTGTTTTTTAACTCCTACGGCATCCCAGAGAGCCCGATCGCTCGCTCCTATCTGCACCGGTGGCGAGCCGAAGCTCCGGAGGCGCAAATGCCTCTCGAATTCCTTGCCTCGGTAAACAATAACAACGCCCAGGCCGAACTGAATGTGGCAATCCTAAAGCCGCTCCGAGACTCCATCCTGTCAGGGGCCACCAACCAGGTGGAGCTGCTAAAATGGTACGGCCAATCCCTCTTGCAAACTTACCGCGGACAACGCTCCACCCTTTTTCTCCCACCCTCTGAAGAACTCAAATCCGCGCTGCATCGCCTCATGGAATCCGACCCAAACAACCAGCGCGTCTACCGCCTCCGCCTGGCCGAACTGGCATGGGATCGAAGCGACGACGCCGAATGCCTGGCATTTGGCCAGCTCGCGCTCCACCCCGATAGCTCAAAACATGGCCCCAACTCGTTCGCAATCGAACCCTCGGCCCCCGGCCGGGTCTTTCACTACATGATCGAGACCCTGCTCTCCAAAGGCGACGTTGAAGGGGCCACGCAGTTGTGCAAAGAAGCGTTCAAAAACAATTTTGCAGGCCCTCGAGCCTACCCTGTTTCACCCTTGCTCGAGTTGTCTTGCAGAAAAGTCCTCACCCTTGTAGCAAAGCAAAACGCAGACAGAAAAAAGTAGAATTGGAGCTCACTGTCAACTCGTCATCCCTTATTCCTAATACGGAGTGCTTAGGGGATAAGTAAAATTGCCTGGTTCAACCGTAGCTTTTTAAACGATGTCATTTTTTCACCACGGAATGGCATTGTGGGCACTATGCTTGCTCGCTCCCCGCTGCGGTGCGCAGCATCCAGCACCACGCATGGAGCTTTTTGAGTTCCGCGAACCGCAGCGAACTCGGTATTCCGTGACTCCAGATTCATCCACATCTCCCACCTCGACCACGGCAAGAGCTAATTCCCAATGCTCGTGGATCAAAGCGTGGCCTGATGGGGCCTCACGCGATGGTTTTGTGGAATTTGCCAACCGCCTCGTCGTGCAGCTCGACAACGATCTTGCCTTGCCTTCTTTGTTGAGCACTCAGACGCTTTCCGTGGCACGGCAACTGAACTCGCGCACCTTCATTCTGGTAGCCCGTGATACCAAGGCCGCTTTGAGGCAGGCGCAATGGCTGTCCAAACAGCCCGGGGTGGTTGCGTCCTACCCTGTTCCACGCCGTCAGGCGCAACATTTCGGCAGATACTCAGATCGACCGAACGATCCCTACTTCTTTCTCCCGAGCAAACCGAACACAGAATGGCAAGCCTACCTCGAAAACCGGGATGCCACCGGCGCGCGACTGGGAGCGGACTTGAATGTCCGGGCCGCGTGGGGAATTAGCCGTGGACAAGGCATCATTATTGCAATCTGCGATGACGGCTTTGAAATGGACCATCCTGATCTGCTATCCCAAGTCGCAGGGCCACCTCACCTGGACTTCAGCACACTCTCAACAAACGTCGGCCCTAGCGGCCCATTGTCGAACCACGGAACCGCTGTAGCGGGCTTGGCCGCCGCCGCCGGGGACAATGGCATTGGCATTTCAGGCGTGGCTCCTGGAGCACAACTGGCGAACTGGGTGGTCTTCGACAAAGATGGAAAGGTGCCTGATGCCGAAAGGCTCATGGACATGTTCCAATTGCAATCCAACAGAGTCGGAATCCAAAACCACAGCTGGGGAAAAGTGGGAGATAAACAGCTGCGACTCACCCTTCCGGAGGACATAGGCATTTCCAACGCGGTGACCTTTGGACGCGAAGGCCGCGGTGTGATTTTCGTGCGCGCCGCAGGCAACGGACGAAAGCTCGGGCACGACGCCAACGATGACGGCTACCAAGCCGATTATCGTGTCATCTCCGTCGCGGCGATGCGGCTCGATGGCCGAGTGGCGAGCTACAGCAACCCGGGCGCGTGCATTCTGGTGGGAGCTCTCAGCGGCGATGACACGGGTGAAAATAGTCCTTGCCTTCAAGATTCGCCGAAACTGCTGACCACGGACCGACAAGGATCGGCGGGCTTCAACCGAACCACCGACGAGGGCGACCTCTCGAACTACGCGTTCGGAGTCAACGGGTTGAGCGGGACCTCCGCTGCCGCGCCGCAGATAAGCGGAATCGTCGCGCTCATCCTCGCCGCAAACCGGACCCTCGGCTACCGGGACGTGCAACAGATCCTGGCGGCTTCATCCCGCCATTTTTATTTGGAGGACCCAAAGCTACGCACCAATGGCGCGGGGTTTGTCATCAGCCACAATCTTGGTTTCGGCGTCCCAGACGCGGGCTTGGCCGTCTCCCGCGCGCAAAGCTGGATCAACCGACCGAAGCTGGAAATTGTCAGAGATACCCGTGCCCTGAACTCTCCGATTCCCGACCTCGGCCTAAGTGTCGAAGTGGATGGAACGAATGTCCCGCCTGCCCTACAATCGATATCCGCGCTCGCGGGCGCGGGGATGCATCCTGACAAAAGCACCGCATCGCTGCCCATGAAAGACCTGGGCAGAGCGCTGCGACAAGTCACCGAAGATCTCCCTGGCTACTCCGCGCTCATCCAGCGTGACACCGGTTACTTTTGCGAAAAACTGCAAAGGGTCTCCGACGCGGGAGCCTCCTTTGCTATCGTGCACAATGACCGCGACGCCACGCAACGCATCATCATGGACGCAGCCTGGTGGGTTCCCATTCCTGCGGTCATGATCAACCAAACCGACGGAGAGGCCCTGCGATCGTTTCTCTCCAATCAACCCACTGCCAGAGTTCGGCTGAGGTTCGAACCGTTTCGCCACATCTTCAACGTCACCGAGTCGTTGATTTGTGAGCATGTTGCCTTGCGTGTCGATACCGACCACACCCGGCGAGGCGACCTGCGCATCACCTTGGTTTCACCCGCAGGCACCCGAAGCGTTCTGCAGCATGCGAACCTGGACGACAGCCCTGGCCCTATCGATTGGACCTACTACTCCGTGCACCATTTCTTTGAGAGCAGCGCCGGGCTGTGGACGGTTGAAATCAGCGATGAGGAGGAGTTTGGGAGAGGTGCCGTCAAGCAGCTTTGTCTGACAATCCAGGGCGTGCGGATAGCCGACTCCGATCACGATGGATTGGATGATGCGTGGGAAATATTGTACTTCGGCAACCTATCCTCGGGGGCGCGCGACGACCCAGACGGAGACGGCTACAACAACGCTCAAGAGCAGTTGTTCGGGACGTCACCTACGCAAGCTCCTGAGGGACCTCGGCTCGATATTTTCCTCTGGAGCGATTCCGTCGCACGCCTGAGTTGGTCAAGTCTGGTGAACAAGACTTATTTCCTCATCGAACGCAGCCAAGCCAACGGGCCACCTAATCCCATAGCCACGGTGAGAGGAACATTTCCTGAGACTGAATACTTCCTTCCCTTCCTCCCCACTCAAAATCACTTCTTCAGCCTCAGAGCCAGTAACATACCGGCGCTCAGGCTCAGTCCCTGACCCGATAGAACTTCTGCGGGTTCTCGTCCGTGCGGATCTGCAGGGTTTGCGAAGGCCCGGCAGGCACGTCCTTCCAAGGTCCAGTGATGGTGTCGGAGACTTGAAGGGTTTGTGAACTGGACCAAGTTATCGAGGCGGGTCCCTGGGATGCCCTGGTCAGCCCGATTCTTGGGCATGTCACAGTCACCGTGAAAGTGCAAACCAAGGCTGGAGTCACACCATTATAGCGACAGGTCACCCGGGTTGTGCCGACGGGGAAAAGGCTTCCCGAAGGCGGACTAGACTCCATGGGGACCACGTCACACCCCACCAGCACAAAGGCATCGAACGTCGCCACGGCTCCAGAGTTATTGACGCAGGAGACCACAATGTCCTGTGGACAGCGGGCCACGGGCGCTGCTGTGGAAACTTTAGTTGGAGCAATCACGATCAGGTGAACCACACAAACTCCCGTGTTTCCGCGGGCGTCAGTGACCTCAATGAGGATCTCGTGATCACCGGGCCCAACCAACGTTCCAGGCGGTGGTGTCTGGGTAATGACTTCGGCGCCAAGCGGACCTGCTGTCGAGTTGGCGGTTCTCGGGCAATTGTCCGTGAAAGAGATCTGCGGTCTGAAATCAGGCACCGGAGTTTGACATGCCGGGAATCCCGTGGTTGTCGGTGCTGAATTCAGATCCACGGTCCTCGTTGGCGGACAGTTGACGACTGGAGGCGTTGTGTCTCCGAAGAAGAAACAGGCGGGCCATCCGTACGATTCATATTTCCCCCATCCGTAGACCGTGACCCCGATCGGGAGCGACGCGGTCACCTTGTGAGATCCGGCGGTAACGGCGACGCTCGATCCCAAAAAGCCGCTGGCTCCAATCGCCGTGAAAAGCCCCGCCGAGACCGCGACTCCATCCAGCAGGACAGAACCAGAACTCACGGCGGCGGCAGGGGCGATGATGTTGATGAAGTGCGATGAAAAATCTGTGGCCGGGGTGCAAAACATCTGTGAATGGCTGAACAAGCCTCGGTGCGGCACCTGGAGCATGAAGGGATCTGCCGACTCCACCAGATCGAAATCGGAACTGTTGGCATACTGGGTTAAATGAACTGGATGACTCGCTGTGATGCGAACCGCCGCCGTCAGCAAAGTCTGATAGGATTCTCCTCGGTCCAAGGTGGCGACGTTGACGCCATTGATGAACACCTTGGTCTCATCATAAGCGGCCAACACCCGGTAGGTATCCCCGTTCAACCGAGTTTTGAGGGGGAAAGTGAGATAATCCACGCCCCAGGTTTTGACAGGCAGCAACTGCTCCACGAGGTAATCGCAAAAACCGAGCGCCGCAGACTGAACATTGGCGCAAGCATGGCTCCCGAACACCCCGATGGGTTTGTCCGATGAGATGGCCGTGCCAGCCAAATCAGCGGGCAAGCCGTTCAAATTTCTAAGCTGATAAGTCTGACCGCGTTGCATTTTTATTTGGTATGGAAAACCAGAATCATGACCTTGAGTGACCACGGAAGGGACGATTGTCACCGTCGTGTCGTTTTCCGTCGCCACCAGGGCAAACTGGCTGCCGTTCAACTCAGGGACATCGGTGTAAACGTTGGAATAACTTTGAACCACGTACTCGTTGCCAAGGGCTTCCGTTTGGATGCCGAGGAAACCATCCGAGCTGTATTGAACTTTGCTGAGCCCATGAACCACAATGGGCGAAGTGGAAGTGATATGAACACCTTTTGACTCGATGATGTCGTTCGCCAACCCCAGATCCGCCGCTTTTGGCAAATCGATCGTGACAGAACCTGAGGCGGGAATCGCGACCGTTTTAGTGAAGTTAAGCCCGGCAATTTCAACGGTGACCTGCGCGCCAGGATTGCCCAGAGCACACACGCTGGGTTTCACCGGATTGGTCGGATCGGGGGCGTAATTTCTGGGGAACGCGAGCCAGAAATCAACGCCCATGCATGACAGATCGCAATTGCTGGGCTTCTCAATCGTGACACGGTAATCCTCCACCTCGCCGATTGGCGCAGCGCCTGAGAAATTTAATCCTCCCTCTCGACTGAACCGAAAACGCGCAAAAGTCGGCCCTGACTTGGCTTGGGGCGGCACATGGATGCTCAGCAAATTGGAACCCGGAGCCAACTCTTTGCTCACAACAATACGATCGAATTCGTCACTCCAATTCCCATTTCCGAGGAAATCGATCCAGGCATCGAGCCTCCCGGAGGTGGATGCGATGACCTCCAAACGCGCATCCTTGTCGGGGACGAGCGGGGTGAGGAAAATCACCCCGTCCTCATCATCCAACGAGCTTGCATCATCGCCGAGCGCGGCGGAATGAGGCTGCCCATCCAACTCTTCATCGATTAGTTTTCCGAGATGAAATTCCTGGGTGATGCCGTGGCGGGATCCATTGTTCGACAGCAATGTCGGGTAGGGCGCGGGGGCATCGCCATAGTCTAACTTCCCAGCCACTGGCGTCTCGATTTTGAAGAGATAATCTTCGATCTCACCGCCTGGCTGGCTGGTGCCATCAAAACGATAGCCTCCTTCCCGGCTCAAACGAAATCGAGCAAAGGCATTGCCCAATTTGGCCGCAGTCGGCACGGTGAATGTCAATAAGTTGTCGCCAGGAACCAGGGATTGTTTGCTGAAAATGTTCTCCCCAGGGTCAGCCCAAGTTCCATTCCCGTTGAAGTCGATCCACGCGTCGAGCCGACCTGTCAAACCAGCGGCGTCGGACAACAAAAGACGCAGTTGCACGACCTTGCCAGGGATCAGGGGAGTGATGGAGGTAATACCATCATCATCCGTGCCCTCCGCCGAAGCATCGGCAGACGGCTGCCCATCCTTTTCCCCGTCAATCAACTTGCCCAGCGAGAAGCCTTTTACGATGCGAACGCGCGCACCATTGTTTTTCAAGGTCGTTGGGAATGTGGGGTCGGGGGCATCGCCAAAATCCAATTCGACGGGCTGCACGGTCAGAAGCGCCGGATTGCTGGTGGTTGATCCGTTCGGGTTGGTGACGACGACATCGTAGTTCCCAGACTGATTGAGTTGGACGTTTGCGAGCCCCAACCTGACGTCTGTTTGGGCCGAAAGCGGAACCTCATTTCGGCGCCATTGGTAGGTCAACGTGGGATCTCCGGAGGCCGCCACCACAAAAGTGATGCTGTCGCCCTCATCGACGGTCTGCGATCCAGGGTGTGTCGTGATGAGGGGCGGTGATGCTTTTTTGATGACGGTGAGCAGGAAAGTATCCGTGGCAGAAGCGCTGCCGTCGTTCACATCAAACGTCACAGTGGTGCTGCCGCTTTGTCCCGGAGCGAGCCTGATTGAAAGTGTCCGACTGGCACCTGATCCGCCCATCGTGATGTTTGCATTGGGCACTAGAACTTGATTGCTCGATTTACCAGTCACGCTCAACGCGGTCAGGGCCGAGTCAATGTCCCCTACCGTAAAGGAAATCGGAGCCACTGTACTGTCTTGATTCGCGGTCTGGTTTGGGATGTCCGACAGGGTTGGGGGATCGTTCACCGGGCTGACTGTCACCGTAAAGGCTGTGGAGACGATATTGTTTACCGGGCCCCCATCGTCCACACTCACCGTGATCACGGCTGTTCCATTCGCATTCGGAGCTGGCTTGAGACTCAAGCTCCCTGTCGCCGCAGGACTCGTGTAGCTGATCGACGGGTGGGGTATCAGGCTCGGATTGCTGGACGTGGCAGTGATCGCCAGGATCTGGCTCTCAACTCCGGAACCGGAGCTAATCCCAGCGATCGCAACACCCTTGGCTGGATCATCCTCATTCAAAACAAGATTGGCCAAGGTTCCAATGGTGGGAGGTTTGTTCACGGCATTGAAGCTCACCGAGAATGTCCGGCTGAATACATTGTTGGCACCCCCTCCATCGTTGACTGTCACGGTGATGATGGCGGTGCCCCCCGTGTTGGGTGCCGCAGCCAGGGCGAGTGACCCCGCAGCATTGGGGCTCACATAGCTCACCACCGGATCAGAAATCAACGCTTTGTTGCTGGACGAGGCCGTGACCGTCAGCGTTTGGTTTTCATTCGCTGCACCGGAGCTAATCCCAGTCAGGCTCACCGTCTGCGCGCTCGTTCCATCGCTCAAGGACACATTGGAAATCGGTCCGAGCGTGGGTGGATCATTGACCGGGTTGACCGTAATCGTGAATGTCTGCGCCGCCGAGGTGTCGGCCCCTCCGTCAGCCACGCCTCCGTTGTCGTGCAACTGCACTGTCACCGCCGCCGCCCCGCTGGCATTGGAAGCAGGCGTGTAGATCAGCGTGCCGCTCGATGACACCGCTGGTTGAGCCGAAAACAGGGCGCTGTTGCTGTTGCTCACCACAAAATCCAACACCTGGGCGGCTTCGTCAGCAGGCCCGGCGCTCATCCCCAAAGCCCAGCCGGCGACTCTCTGGGCGCCAGCGTCTTCATTCACACTTTGATTCCCTCCGGCCCTGAAACTCGGCGCGTCATTGACCGAGCTCACGGACACAACGAACGTCGTGCTCTTCGTGCTGTTCGCAGTGCCCCCATCGTCAACGCTCACAGTAATTGTGGCGGTGCCATTGGCATCGGCCAAAGGCGCGAAACTCAGCTTGCCAGTTGAGTTTGGACTGGTGTAAGTCAAGGATGGGTCTGGAATCAGGTTTGGATTGCTCGACGTGGCCGTCACTCGAAGCGTTTGGATTGCGTTTTCTGCACCCGACGTAATCCCGGTTAGATTGATGCTTTGGGCGAGGCTATCCTCCAGTATTGAGCTATCCTGAATCCGATCGATGGTGGGCGCGGTATTGGGCTGGTTCACCACCACCAAAAACTGATCGCCAGCGGAAAGCCCTCCTGCATCCGTGACAGTGATGGTGACGGTGCATTGGCCTGCCAAGCCGCGAGTGGGTGTTACCTTCACGGTGTAGCCGGGTCCACGACCCACCAAGGCAATGCTGATACGACTCAGAGGAACCAAGCGCTGGTCTGTGGAGTCCGTGGTCAGCCTGAGCAAGTCGGTTGCTGTTTCCGCATCACCGATGGTGAAGCCGAGGAGCCCTGTGTCGGTGGAGACGGCGATGGTTTGGTCCGGGATATCGGTAATGGTAGGGGTCGTATTCGAAACTCTGGCGAACGCTTCCGCCGTTGTCAGCAGAAGGGCCAGCCAAAGGATTTGGAGCAACCTGGGTCTAGAGACCCCGATCTTAATCGGATCCATGTCGCATTTTGCTCTGCCGCGCGTGCTCACGTTTTGTAGGCGCCTTGTTCAGCGTACTCGAAAGAATTTCTGTTTCGATTCCGACGTGCTTTTCGTCACGATCTCCCCTGTGCTCGAAATGTCCACCCACGGGCCGGAAGGGCTGTCCGCCATCTGCAACGTCGTTCCGCCCTCCCATTCCAGCATCAGTTTTGCTTGATCCAAATTGGCGACAACCTGGGCGCAACTCACGATGATATTGAAGGAGCACTGGATCGGTGGGGCGGAGCCTGGCACTGTGCATGTGACCACGGTCAAGCCCACTGGGAACAAACTTTTTCGGGGAGGGCTGCCGTCCAACACCACCTGCTGGCAACCGACGGTGGCGAAGGCTTGATAATCGACAACGGCTCCGTTGCTGTCACCGCACTTCACGAGCAAATCGCTCGGGCAATGCAACTCTGGCAAAGCACTTGGGTTTGGGCTGGGATCGATGACCGTGAATGTTGTGGTGCAATATCCAATGTTACCGCGAGCATCAGAGACGCTGCACGTGATCTCATGCACCCCCGGTCCAACGAGCGTTCCCGCAGGAGGATCCTGCGTTGGCACGCTACCCACCGGAACCAAAACAGAGGACCGAGGACAGTTGTCGGTGTAGATGACCTTTGAAGCAAAATCTGGAACGAGAGCTTGGCAAGGTTTCACTCCGCTGGTGTTAGCCCCACCCCCGAGCGTCACGGTCACGGGTGGCGGGCAACTCAAAACGGGAGGTGTGATGTCACCAAAGAAAAGGCAGGCGGGCCAACCGTAGGACTCGTATTCGTTCCATCCGTAGACGGTAACGCCGATGGGCAAAGAGGACGTCATCGAATGCACGCCCACAGTGACAGTGGCGGTTGCCGCAGAAAAACCGGAAGCACCCACCGCGCTAAAGCCAACCACCACCAACCCATCCAGCTTCACGGTACCCACCGCTGAGGTCGGTGCGATGATATTGACATGATGCGTCAGAAATCCGGACGATGGCACGCAGAACCTTTGTTGTGGGCTAAAAAGCAAACGCCCAGGCACCAGCGTCATGAAAGGGTCGCTTTTCGGCGTATTATCAAAGTCGCTGCTGTTCGCGTATTGAGCCACCAGCACCGGACGCGTGGCGGTGATCTGCGTGGTGGCTACCAACGCCAAGGTCGGTCTGAGAGTTTCATAGAACTGGCCCGCCGCCAAGGTTGTCACGGCGGCACCGTTGACTGAGACCACCGTGTTGTCGTAGGCCGCTAAAACTCGAAATGTGTCCCCCTTCGACCGCGTAGAGAGCCGACGCGCGTAAAATTCCGTTGCCCATTGACTGACCGGTGTCATCTGTTCGACCAGATAGTCGCAGAAAGATGAGGATGCCGATCGCACATTCGCGCAAGCGTGCCCGCCGAAAACAGCAATGGGCTTGTCCGATAACACCCGAGTTCCAGTCAGATCTGATCCGGCCCCTGGGGTGGTCCGCAACTGGTAAACATCCCCCGCGCCCAAGTTGACCTTGAAGGGCTCGCCGGCGTTGTGGGTTCCCGTGACGACGCTCGGGATCACAGTGATGGTCGTGTCGGCTTCGGGCGCGACCACGGCAAATTCAGAGCCGTTGAGTTCAGGAATTCCCAACTGTTCATCACGGTAAGCGAGCACATAATATTCGGTGCCCAGAACTTCCGTTGGCAACCCAAGGTAACCGTCGCTCGTGAATTGCGCCTTGCTCAACCCATGGATTCCAACGGGTTCAGACGCGGTCACATGGATGCCCTTTTGCTGCACTTTGTCGTTGGCATCTCCAAGATCCGCCCCTTTCGGGAGTTCAACATTCACGCACAAGCTCGCCGGGATCACGACCGTCTTCGAGTAGCCCAAGCCGGCAATGCCAACGGTCACCGTGGTGCCCGCATTTCCTAGCACCCAAAGACTTGGCCTGACTGGATTGGAGGGATCGGGCGTGTAGTTCCCCGGGAATGTCAACCAGAAGTCCGTGCCCGAACAGCTCAGATCGCACCGTGCCGGTTTCTGGATCTGCACGGCGTAATCTTCGACTTCTCCCGCTCCACCGTCGCCGTCGAAGCTGAGTCGGCCCTCATGGCTGAGGCGGAACCGCGCAAAGATGGTGCCGTACTGCGAGGACACGGGCACCGAAAAACTCAACAAATTCACGCCAGCCACCAATGTTTGAGCAGTAAAAATCCGTTCTCCTGAATCAACCCAGTTGGAATTGCGATTGAAATCCACCCAGGCATCCAGACGACCTCCTGCTGTTGTGGTCACCTCGACTTGCGCCAATGTCCCAGGAACCATCGGAGAGAGAAACCGTACGCCATCCTCATCACTCGCCCCACCGCTGACGTCGTCACCTGTTGCCGACGCATTGGGCAGGCCATTGGGCTCTCCATCTTCGGTCTTACCCAGATGAAACCCAGTCTGAATCTGATGACGCGCCCCATTGCGAGCCAAGGTTGTCGGAAACCCAGTCGTTTCAGTTTCAGGCGCATCTCCGAAATCCAACTGCCCGGACTCGATGTTGACGCTGTAATCTTCGACCTCGCCGTCAGAGGCTAATCCCGTGAAGGAAAGCTTGGATTGATGACTGAGTCTAAATCGAGCAAAGGTGCGTCCGGGCTTTGCCGATGCGGGCACAAAAACATTCAAAACATGCGGGCCTGGACCCAGGCCGAGATCCGCAAACACCTGATCCTCGGCATCGGCCCAACTTCCGTTTGAGTTGAAATCGAACCAAGCGCTCAGCCGTCCCTCGCCAACGATCCTCACCGTGAGGGTCGTCTTCAGACCCGGCAGGAACGAACCGTTAAAAGCAACACCGTCCTCGTCGTCCACTGCGCCAACTGGAGAGCCATCATCACCTGTCGCATCGGAGTTGGGTTTCCCGTCTATCTCCGCATCCACTTTCTGGCCCAGGCTGAAACCCGGTAGAATCCCATGGCGCGCCCCATTGTTCTTCAACGTGGTCGGATAAGGCCCGTCTGGAGCATCGCCAAAATCGAAGGCTGTGGGCTGAGTCTGAGCCGAAGCCACGATGGCCCAAACCATGGCAAGCGAAGCACTGAGGCAAACTCTATGGAAACAGTTCACATTCATGGAATAGAACTGGGGTCGACCAAGTTGACCACCGCGATGCCGGAGAACGTCACCGGCTTATGGCCCGGTGTTGTCAATGTGGTTGCAGTTTGAGCTGTGACACCTCCCAAAGTGTCGTAATTCAGCACATCTTCCAATCCTCCTCCCCCTTCAATCTGGAGGGGCATCACGGCGGATGGAGTTATAATAAACGTGTCGCTACCAGAACTCCCAACAATCTTTTCGACTGTGTCATCCGCAAAGCTCACTGAATTCACGCCAATATTCGAGACGACTTTCGACCCGACCCCGGGTTTCAACGTGGCTGTGATTGAGTCAGAAGTGAAAAGGATCTCGTCGACATCCGAGATGATCGCGGGTGTTTCGACCACCAAATCAACGCCCCAACTGGGACCGAAAACATAGACGTCGCCGCCGGCTCCGCCGCCCAGAGTGTCGTTGCCACGTCCGCCATTCAGCCGGTCGTTTCGCGAACCCCCTTTGAGGTTGTCATCCCCGGGCCCGCCATCGAGAACCACGCTACCCAAGCCAAAGTTCGTGGCATCCAAGTGGTTGTTGCCATCACCGCCAGTCAACTCTGCTGCCCGAATCCCAATGAGCGTGTCCGTCTCCGCTCCAATCTGCAACGAGCCGTTCAGCAGAACAAAATTAGCATCGCGGATTTCGAACACTTTATCGAGACCTGCGGGGCCCCCATCCAGCACATCATTGCCCAAGCCACCCACCAGGATGTCGTCCCCGCTCCCACCACGAAGCGTGTCAGCGCCGTCCCCGCCTGCCAGAAGCACGGGGCCCAGCGTGAATCCCGCCGCAGATATTGAGTTGGGACCCGCACCACCAACGAGCGTGGCGCGTTCGATGCCCGTGATCGAGTCTGTCTCCAAACCGATCTGCAATGTGCCATTAGTAAGGACCATGTTGGCATCCCGAACAGCCACTACTCTGTCTTCAGCAGAGGCACCTCCGCGCAGAATGTCATTGCCCAACCCGCCGTCCAGCGTCACCGCGCCGAGCGTGAACCCAGACGCATCAAGGGTGTTCGAGGCGGCACCTCCCGTCAGAATCGCTCCTTCCATGGAGCTGAGGCTGTCGGATTCACTCGGCCCAATCTTCAATGTGGCGTTCGAGAGTTTAAAATCACTGTCGCGCGTCTCGGTGACGAAATCCACCCCGTCTCCGCCGATGAGCGTGTCGTTCCCAGGCCCGCCCGTCAGCGAATTGTTGAGGGCGTTGCCGATGATCTTGTCTGCTTTGGCACCGCCGATAACCGACTCGATGCTTTCAGGATTTCTAATTTCCAAAGCTAGATGAATGGTCGCATCTGGCAAAGTGGTCTCATCGATGACGACGATTTGCCGCGTCACCTGGGCAAGATCGACGCGTATCGAAAGCCCGGTTGTCTGAGAGAAATCGAGGGTGTCAACGCCACCACCAATCCCAGAGGTTTCGAGGATGATGTCGCTGCCTAGAATCAGGTCGCCATCGAACACATAACGGTCGTTACCCGGTCCCCCTGCCAGGTGATTCTCAAGGGAGTTGCCTTGAATCACATCGTCACCCGATCCCCCGATGACATTCTCGATGCGATCATTCGCAAGAAGATTGAGGAACAACCCCGGCTTGACCTGTTGCGGAAGAGCGTTGCCAAGGTTGATGCTGATGCCAACCCCAGTGGTCTGCGAAAAGTCGAGGGTGTCAATCCCCCCGTTCACGGATTCCACAATCGTCGCTGTCCCGGTTTCGGCATCCCCATCAAAACGGTAGGTGTCATTGCCCGCTTGACCGGCAAGGTTATCGTTCCCACCTTTGCCCTCCAGGATATCATCCCCAGCTTTGCCCGCTAAGACATCAGGGCCGCTGCCGCCCACAATCAAGTTGTCCAACGAATTACCCGTGAGGACACTGCCAAACTGGCCCCCCAGGACGTTTTCGAGGGATTCTCCAGACGAAAGGTTCAGAGCGAGGTTGACGTTGACGACTTGCGCGGGCGGGGTGTCATGCGAAAGGTCCACATTCGTTGGCAGGCTGGTTGTCGTCGAAAGATCCAAGGTGTCTACCCCGCCCTCCACGTCTTCGGCCTCGACAACGGTATCGGTCCCCAAGGGGAAGTCTGCATCAAAAACATAGGTATCGTTCCCGCGTCGGCCTGCGAGACCATCGTTCCCGCCCAAACCGCTTAGCCGGTTCTTGAGGCTGTTCCCGATCAAAAAGTCGTTCCCGCTGCCACCGATCAGGCTCTCGACGCCGTGGGCCACTATAAGGCGTAGAGACAAGTTTGGATTCACGACCTGTTTGATGCCGCGGCCCAGGTTCACCGTGACCGATGAGCTCGTCAGGACGAAATCAAGCGTGTCATTTCCTCCGGTGCCTACCTCCTCCCAAATATGATCAAACCCGAGCGGCCCGTCAGCGTCGAAGAGGTAAAGATCATCCCCATCGCCACCCTCCATCCAATCGTCACCAGCCAACCCCAGCAAGAAATCGTTACCAGCACCACCCAGGATTCGGTTGTTCAAACTGTTCCCGCTGAGCACATCGTTCAGCGAGCCGCCAATCACATTCTCAATGGAAATACCGCTGAAAAGATCCAACGTGTGCCGAGTCAAGGGTCCAGGAGCTGGGGTTCGAGCCGCGATCTGGGCGGTGTCCAGCAAAAGGCTGACCGAGACAATGGCGGTGGACGTTCCTGCATAATCGAGCGTGTCGATACCCCCACCAACGAGTTCATTTAGAGTATCGGTTCCCAGATCATTGTCAGCGTCGAAGCTGTAGGTGTCGTCGCCGCCTGAGCCTGTCAGCGAGTCATTTCCCGCGCCTCCGATGAGAACGTCATCCCCGCTCCCACCCAGGAGGACATCGTCGGCACCGCGGCCATCGAGCGTGGCGGAGCCCGTGAATGCGGTCGCGTTGAGAGTGTTGTTGCTGACTCCTCCGATGAGTGTGGCAGCTTCGATTTCGATGATTGAATCGGTTTCACCACCGCCAAACACGAGCGAACTGTCAGTGAGCACCATGTTCGCATTACGTTCTTCCAACACCCGATCCACGAACGGTTTGCCGAATTGGTCGATGCCAACGCCGCCGTTCAGCACGTCATTTCCCTTGGCCCCAGTCAGGGTGTCGCTGCCTCTCAGACCCTCAATCTGGTTGACCAAATCGTTGCCTAGGAGCCGATCGTTGTTCTGGCCGCCGATAATGTTTTCGAAGACATCCCTAGCGGAGAGCCTCAGTTTGAGATTGATGTTGATGGTCTGCGCCAGTGCTGACCCGAGGTCCAAGGTGATTCCTAAACTTGTGGTTCCAGCGAAATCCAGGGTGTCAACACCTCCCGTGGTGGACTCTATGAGCAAGTCGCCCCCAACGTTGGAGAGTGGCGAGTCGGTGTCGAAGTAGTAGACATCGGCGCCATCCCGGCCTTGAAGGCTGTCATCACCGGCTCCACCAATCAGTTCATCAGGTCCATTGGTGCCTATTAAAGTATCGTTGCCACCGCGTCCATCCAACCGGGCTGTCCCCGTCGTGAAAGCAGCCGCATCCAGGAGGTTATCGCCTTCCCCACCCGTCAGTTCAACCCGTTCAATGGTTCCAAAATACGTATCCACTTCGCTCAACCCCACCTTCAGCTGCGAGTTGGTGAGTGTGAAATTGGCATCCCGTTCTTCAAAGATCGTATCGAGGCCATTCCCGGTGAGGCTGTCATTGCCCGAGCCACCCGATAGGAAGTTCTGACCAGAACCTCCGATCAGCGTATCGTTGCCGCCGCGCCCTTCCAACCGAACCTCGCCGCCAAAAGTCTGAGCATCCAGGGTGTTATCGCTGTCATCACCCACGAGGCTGACGTTCTCAAAGTCCGCGTAAGTGTCGGTTTCGCCGGCGGAGATCAAGGTGAGGGTAGTGTCGGTCAAGTTGAACCCGCCACCTCGTTCCTCGACAAGCGTGTCATTGCTGGTGTCCCCGGGCGGGCCGCCATCGACCTGGTCATTTCCTTCACCGCCGCGAATTCGGTTGTTCCGCTTGTTGCCGATCAGGACGTCGTTGCCAGTTCCTCCATAGAGATTTTCAATCCCTAGCGCGGAGGAGAGCGTGAGACTCAGATTCCCATTCACCACCTGTGAGATCGTCTGGCCCAGGTCGAGCTTGAGTGCCAGCGTGGTGGTTTTAGAGAAGTCAACCCTGTCCTGATCTCGGAACGTCCCGAGGCTTAAGGATTCAACCACCCTATCGTGTCCCAAAATCGTGTCGGCATCGAAATAGTAGGTATCAGAACCAGGCCCTCCCCTCAAATCGTCATTGCCGCCCTTGCCCTCGAACTGATCATTCCCAAAACCCCCACTCAAAAGGTTGTCCAGACTGTTTCCACTCAGGACGTCATTTTGGTCTCCACCGATCGCATTCTCGATCACATTGCCAGCAGGAAGGGTCAAAGAAAGTGTGGTTGTCACCTGCTGCAACAAAGTACTGCCGAGGTCAAGACTGATGGCGCGGCTGCTGGTTTGAGACAAATCGAGGGTGTCATTCCCGCCAAACGGTGAAGCGACCTCAATAATCAAATCGTTGCCGAGGTTCTTGTCGCCATCAAACAGGTAGCTATCATTCTCGCCACCGCCATTGAGAGTGTCATCGCCAACGCCGCCCTCGATGCGATCATTGCCGCCTTCTCCATACACCGTATCCGCGCCGGTGCCCGCCACCAAAACGTCATTGCCAACCCCGCCCAACAGCTGGGCAAGCCCGGCATTGCTGAAGTATCCGAAATCACCCAGGATGATGTCATCGCCATCCTGCCCGTAGATCGTATCGTCGTCGGGGCAAGGATTGTCAAAAATAAGCACGATCGCCTCAGGCAGGTTGCCATAAACCGGCCCTCCCGTTGGGTTTTTGAGGAATAATTTGAAATACTCGGGTGGCGTTTCGGTCAGAGCATCTTTCTTGATGGGTATGATGAAGGACAGTTCGTTCTCATCCACTCCGAAGCCGATTGTGCGCCTGCCAGGAACGCCTGCGGCACCGTTCTCCCAGATCCCGGTGTAATCAAGTCCGGATGTGGCCGTCACTCCCTGCGTCCAGTAAGTGCCCACAGGCTGCGTGCTGCCTGGCGTGCGAAGGATCGTGATCGTGGCGAAACCGTCTGTTTCCCGCACGCTGTAGACCAAGTGACTGAACTGGAGGCTCCACGGTCCTGCGGTGCCAGGCGCGACCGGGTGCAGTCCGGCATCGACGTTGCCCAGAGTCTGCCCGGCGGCGACCACGACTGGGTCCGTCAAGCCAGTAATGCCATTCGCATCGCTATCGCGGTCGTCGGTACCCACATTGGCCGTCGCCAAGGTATAGCCGGCTGGCACTAGGAATTGGACCTGATAACTGCACGCAGCCAATTTTTCAAATTTATAGATTCCGACTGCGTCGGTATAGGTGATCCCCACCAAAACCCATTCCGAATCAAAGAGGTTAACCTGGACGTCTTTCACGCCAACCTCCGCGACAGCGCGTCGGTTGTCAGCGGGATTGTTGTCAAGCCAGACACGCCCCGTAATCGTCGCGGGGGCGGGGATGGAAGCGGGGTCGACGTAGATTCGATTTCCATCCGGAAAGTCCGCCTGTTTCAAGGAGGCTGAGTAGGGTTTACCGGTGCAGCCGTATGCCGGCCCAAGCCAGTGCCCGCCAACCAGCCAGTCGTTGCCCGGGCCTCCATCCAATACATCGCTCCCTGGTCCGCCATAAACCACGTCATTGAAATAGGCCAACCCATTACCAGTCGAGGTATCCGGCTTTCCCTTTTTCGGCGGGGTCACAAACCCGAAATCGCGCAGTTTGAGGACGGTGGTGCTCACTTCGGCTATGAGCGGGTTGTTCCCCGTGGTCAGGGCGCTGTCAACCGGGGTTGTGCTCTCATCGACGGTGACCACGAGCGTGCCGAGATAAACATTGGCCTTGTAGGAGCCGTCGGCCTCAGTCTTGACGGTGTACTCATTCTGGAAATCTTTGAGCTTCACGGTCACATTGGGCAAACCCCAGTCTGTGTCGGCGTCAAAGAACCCATCGTTATCAACGTCGTAGAACACCCGGCCGCTGACCAACGAAAAGTCGTTGTCGTAGATATAAGTCGTGTCCTGAAAGTAAACGATCTCGGCGTTGACCGGGTTGCTGATCATGCCAATCACGCTCTCAAGTCCCTCCGAGAGGCCGTCGTCAATAATGGGCACTTTCACCTGGAGAATCTTGGTGCCCGAGAACACCCCAAAGTTCAGCGTGCCCCCGGACGGAAGGAAGTCGAGAGGGGCGATCGCAGTCCCGTTGAGTGCGATCCAATCTATTTTGACGGGGACCTCGGTTTTACCCTCTGCGATCACATCAAAAAGCAGGAACGCAGGATCAAAATCCCCCGGCGGCGGCACGGGATCTTCTTCAGAGTTCCCGTCGGGAAGATCGGGCCCCATGTTATTGACCGCGAAGATCTGCAGTGTCGGCAGCGGATCATCCTCCTGGATTGTGATTATGGTGGTCGGATTCAGCCCCCGCACAGGACCGCCTGTGGGGTTGAGCAGATTGAGAATGATCGTTTCATCCCCCTCATAGGCATCGTTGTCCACGATCGGGACCGTGAACACTTTCGCGGTTTCTCCCACCTCGAAACGCACGAAGCCTCGAGGTCCGCTGGTTCCCTTTTCCCAGATACCCGTGTAATCCGAGCCTGCGGTGGCGGTTCCTCCAACACTCCAATACACCGCCACTGGCTCAGAGCTTCCTTCAGCCCTCACCAAGGTAATATCCAGGGAACCTTCCGATTCTTTGACCTCGTAATGCTTTCTCGCGAACTCGACATACCACGGGCCTGGATCTCCAGACTCATCGTTTTTAATCGTGATGACGGCGTGGTTCAAATCAGCGGCGATGACGTTCAGTCGACCGTTGGTGGCACTCAATAAGTTAACAAAGAAGTACTCATCCGGCTCAAGGTGAGTGTCGCCTACCACCTCAAACTCGATGGCACTGTCCGTCGAGCCTTCCTTTATCGTCACGGTCTCGAATTTGTAGACGTAATCAGGCAACTGCCCGGTTGGCGCGGCATTCGATGCCGTTCCGGGCGACGTATTCCAATTGATGACCACATCGCGACCACTGACCGCGCTCAAATGCACGTTCAGGGTCACGGGGGTGTTTCCAGCATGCCCTTCTAAGACGGTTTTGGTGATCGTTGGGAAAAACTCAACAAATGGACGCGGATCATCATCCAGTATGCGGGCGGTCGCCACGGGCCGCACGACTTTGGCCGCATCCGAAGGCGTGCTCGGATCCAGCTGAATTCGAAGTTGGAACTGCTCATCATACTCGCTCAACGCATCTCCGAAAATCGGGATCACGACCGTCTTCTCAACTTCCCCGGAAGCGAAAGTCATCACTCCCGGCACGGTCTCCACAACAGCCGAATAGTCGAGGATTGGCCTGGCAGCGTCCACAACCCTGCGACCGCTCGAATCGACGACCTGCTGGGTCAAGTACTGGATCTTGATGGGCTGCCAGCTCGGGTGGCTCAAGCGCACCACAAATGTCATCCCGGTGGCTTCGGGCACCGGGTTGATGAGGCTGAGCTGAACCCCATCCACGGCGCTGACTCCCGGGGCATCATCATCGTCGACAATGGTGCCAACGCCTTCCTTGTGCGCGGGGTCAAGCTCCGCATTCCACGGATCGTAAAGTTTCACTGTGAACGTCTGATCGGGTTCATCCATGAAATCACCGAGGATGGGAACTTCGATGCTTTTCTGGGTTTCTCCCGGTCTGAAAACCAACGTGTAGTCAACCGTGGAGTAGTCTGCGATATTCGTCGCCGTGCCCTTCACGGATTCATACGCCACGGTGATGATCTGGTCTGACACGCTCGTCAGCGTGACTGTAAACACCAGGAGTTGCTGACCTGTGTCCGCTTCGGTAATCGACGGGTTGTCGATCACGAGCAGAGGCTGGGTGCCTTTGACTCCCGCATCCCGCGAATAATCAATCTGTGCATCATTCAAGTGGAATGTTTCGGTCAAGCCAGTCCCCGTATTAACGTCGCTGTCGGCTTCGTCATCGGAACCTGTGTCTTTGTTGACGAAAGCCAAACCCGTCGGAAGTGTATAGCGGAGTTTGTAATCCCCGCCTTTGAGGCCAGTGAACTTAAACAAGCCACCCGTGTCAGTGGTGGTTTTTCCAACCACTGCATCCGTCGAATCCAACAGTTCGACTTTGATTCCTGGCACTCCCATTTCATGGCTGTCACGAACGTTATTTCTAATCCCATGAGCATCGAGGGAATCGAACCACACCATGTTCCCGATATTGGCACCTGGGAAAGTCGTGAGGGCAGCGCTGTGGGCGTCGTCGGCGTAGATGATGTCATCCTGATCACCCCCATCGATGAAGTCCTGGGTATCGGTATCGGTATCTCCGGGTGTGGCCTTGCCGCTCACCAACAACGTTCCACCATACAGCGCATCTCGACCGCCCGCGCCAAAAAGCACATCCGTACCGGGGCCGCCAGCCAGCAAATCGTTGCCATTGCCATCGACGCCGGTGGCTTGAAGAAAGCTGACGATGGTTCCGTTGTCACCCAGAATGATGTCGTTACCTAACCCCCCGTCGATGTTGTCGTCGCCATCTCCGCCGACCAACCTGTCAGCGCCCAATCCACCGGTGATGGTGTCGTCCCCGGCACCGCCACTGACGATGTCATCGCCTTCATCCCCGTCGATGGTATCGGCACCCTCGTTGCCCTCAATGACGTCATCTCCCAGCGAGCCGTAGAGTTTGTCATTTCCCGTCCCACCCCACAAATGATCATTGCCAGCCCCCCCAAACAAGGTGTCGCTCCCGTCATCCCCATAAAGATTGTCATCGCCCTCCAGGCCCGTGAGCTCATCGCTCCCGGCTCCCCCGTGAAACTCATCGCCCCGGCCGTCGTATCCGTCAGCCACATCCTCGGCAGAAATAATGTCGTTGCCGTTATCTCCATCATAACGCCCGCCTCCACGACCCGCATAGAGTTTGTCGTTCCCATCGTCGCCATGAAGGCCTCGCTCCGGCTTTGAACTGTCCACGGGGGAGGTGACTGTCCTTAGATTGATGACATCGTTTCCGGCACCGCCTCTGCCCCAAATCTTCTTCACCCCACGATAGGTCTGCTTGATCCCACCAAAGCTGACATCCACGGTTTCTCCCGCAGCGGTGTCTTCCACATGCACCACCTTGTAATTCTCGTTGCCGTCGGTGGTATCCCCTATTTCTCTTTCGTTGGCGTATTTGCCAATGTTAAGCCTCAGGCTTCCACCTGCATCCGCCGCGTCGAGCTCATTTCCCGAGGCGTCCACGTAATCAGCCAATTTCGGCTCCGGACAGGTAATATCGAACTCCAGCAAAGTGATCTCGGCGAAGCGAAACGTGGCATCTATTTTGAAGAGGAGCAAATCGACGATCAAATAGGCTTCAAGGAATGCGGTGAACTTTCCGTGGATATCGAAGATGCAGCGAATATCCTTCTTCGCGTTGGCGACGATCTCCGAGATCCGCACTCGGCCATCGTCATCAGGATCGTTCAAATTGAAATCAACCTGCACCTCCAACCCTCCCCGAACTCCGGCTTCAGCGATCACAATATCAATCGAACCCGCTGCGTACAGTTGTCCAAAGAAGGAGAGCTCTGGAACATCCTTTCCGTCTTTATCGACATCCTTGATATAAAAACCATCAAAGATGTCCAACGCGTTCTTGTCCTCGCTGCTAAAAAACTTCTGGATGCCAAAGGTGTCGTAGCCAATGGTCAGATCGGCGTAGGCTCCAATCTTCCCCCCGAACTTCACGTACAACGGGCCGATGATGGGGATCGCTATTTCAAATCCCGCCTGGAAGTCCAACACCGGGAGGTGATATTCGAAGAGGCTGATGGGTTTGCCCAGAAAGAGTTTTGAGATTTCTCCAATCGACAGAAACGGCAGCGTGATGCCGATTTTTTCAAGATCATCCAGGAAGCTCAAGATGCCTCCCGAAACATTCTCTTTTCCCACGGCTTGTCCCGCGTTTGCCGGGGAGATTTGGGACCCGGTAACCCAGCCAGGAGCCACGATGAATTTCCCGACATCCCCAATGCCCACTGTGGCCCCGTCGACCTGGCCTGCTTTGCGTTGCAGATTGCCAAATTTGTCCATCTCAATGTCGAAACTCCCCAGAGGAAGGAGTATGGAGCCATCGTTCGCCACCGTGGAGTTCGCCAAGCGTATCACCACCACGAGCACATCGATGAACTCCCTTGTGCTCGGTGTGATCATGCCGAAGGCTTCGGCGAGGTCGAGCAGGCTGTAATCCCTTCCGGCTATATCAGAGATGATAGGGAGCGGCGCGGTGATGACATCGACAACAGGCTCCAACGGCCCCGTAATCTCCTTGAGCTCCTTGAAAATCGGACCCATGAACTGGGAGATAAAGGAGCCAATATCCAGCGATACGTTGTGGAATCCGAATGCCAACGAGCCTGCGCCGTCTCCTCCAAGCACCCACGACCATTTCAAATCGAACTCCGCCACAATTCTTGGGAAACGGGTGTCCCCGCCGAAACTCAGGCTCAGATCCAGGGCGAGGTTGGCTTCGGCTCCCAGCTTGGCTTCGATAAATTTGTCAAAGCTGAAAGCGCTGCTGGTCATGTCGCCTATCGTCAGCTTGTTTCCGCTGCCCACGGGGTCCTTGAGATCGACCGAGAAATACCCCGTAAAACGAGAAGATTCGCGCGTCTCACCCACGAGGCTCTTGCCGTCGGATTCGTCGCTGACATCCAACTGAAGGAACAGCAGTTGTCCTTTGGCCTTCAAACCGGGGATCGTCACGTTGAAGTCCAGCCGCAACTCCTCCGGATCCGAGGTGTCAAAATAAAATCCGTCGGTGGCGCTCACCACGAACTTCAGCTTAAGATCGAACCCCGCTTCGATCTTCACGTTGCCATCCACGCTCAACCCCAAGCCCGGAATGCCGATGTCGAAATCAATGGGGTTGCTGCTCGTGTCGAGCAGTTTGGCTGCTTTCTTAAGTCGGATATTGAACTTGACCGCGTTGCCCACGCATTGGATGTCCACTTGGTCGACATTTGTAATGGGGGATCCGTCGACTCCGGCCAGGATGTCCAACCCAGGAGTTCCCAGGGCGTTGAAAATTGCCTGTTTTGCAAGCGAGATGGGATCCCCTCCTTCAGCCAACGTCTGGCGGAACTCCGCCAGCAGCCCGGTCCTGAACTCCATGATGAAGTCGGCGGCTTTCCCAAACTGGCCCCCTACCAAAGGCATGTTGCGTGACAGTTTGCTCCCCAAACCGTCCTGAATGACGCCGAGAAGGGCGTCCAGTCCATCCACCAAAATGTCGGGGTTCGCAATCAGGTCGCACGCATTGATGTCGTCAAAAAGGCTGGAGATATCAGGCGCGCGGACCAAGACCAAGCTGGTATCGCCAGAGAACAACTTGTCCAACGGCCCCGACTGGAACACCAACCAGTTGTCAGGTTCGTTGCCCGCGTCAGGACCATCGGTGGCACCGCCAATTGGGAGGCTGTCCAACGCAAACAGAGGAAGATTCGCGCTCGCCGCGCCCGTGAGGGTCATCCCGATATTGTCGGAATCGAAGAACTTTTCACCGCTCCTGAAGTAGTGTCTCCCGTCCCCATTGTTGTCCTTAAACCCGACGGCAAACGTGGCGCTGTCCGTGGTGGTGGGGTCGCCGTCCTTGTCGAGGGTGACCGTCCCATTCTTGACCGAGACCTTCAGGCTGCCGATGCCGGCCGAAAGGTTTACGCCTGTGGCCCTCACGGCGGCGGAGAGAGTCATGGCGGTGGTGTCGTAGAGAAAAGGAATAAGGTTGCACCCACCGCTCAGATCCAAACCGAAGTCCAAATCGAGCGTGGCGCTCGCGGTCACATTCAGTTTGGCATCGCCTTCCACTTGGATGATCTGGCTCACTCCTTCCAAGAGGGCGCGAGCCGGGTGACCTGGGGGGAGAAGATTGACTATCTCACCCAAGCTGAACTGCAACGGCAACGTGTTCCCGTAGGAGAGCCCAAATTGCAAATGAAACTTCAGCGCCGTCTCGGTGATTGTGTTCGACCCATTGTTCGTGGGCCCGTCACCCACAGGCCCAGCGCTGGTGTCGAGGGACGCGGTGAATGGGCTGGTGGCGCTGCTATTGACCTTGAGGCGGACCGTCTCCGCCTTGGTATAGGTTGCGTTGTAATGGATCGTCAGCGTTTTCTTGACCGCATCGGCGAGGACATCCGCAGCATCAGTTCCGCTAGGCAACGAACCGTCATCGTCATAAACAATTTTCCACTGGTTGAACTCAGTCCCTGTGTTCTTGGCGGTGAACAACAACGCATTTTTCGCCCCGGAAGGATTAAACCAAGCGACGGCTCTCACGGCGGCGGAGCCACCTGCAGGCCCAGACTTTCGCGCATCATCCAGCGTGATTGAGAACTTGCTCGGGCTCAGGCCCAAGAAGTTCTCGATATCCGTTTCCAACTGCGTAATGGCCGCGCCATCGCCCTGCGAAAGCTTCTTGAACAGCCTGGAAAGATCCCCGGCAAAATCCAGAACATCGCTGACGCTCACGTTGACTAGCGGCAGTGGTTCACTGAGAAATGAGAACGCCTTGAGCCCTTCCAGCTCGTCGCTCAACGAGTCGAGAATGGCGACGACATCCAGGAAGGTCGTGCAGCGGAAATCTCCAAACGAGCCGATCGCAGGGAAGGTGACGAAGACACCCTTTTTATTGGTCGCGACGTCGTAGGGGTCTGGGTTGAAGTGGATGTCATGGAAGTCCGGAACGAAAATCCCGAGCTGCGACCCCGCCGGTATGAGAGGGTTGCCAGAAGCCGTGGGCAGATCGGGAAGCACTTTGATGTTCTTGAGCTGGATATCGACGAAACCGCTCGTCTGTGTGTCTGGGGTCACATAACTTCCCAAATCGTTCATGTGCCTCAGCAGGACATCCAAGTCCAACCTGGTCGGATGGAGAGGGTCCGCAGCATGAGGGTTGCTCAGTTTAAGCGTCACCGAAAGGGCTCCGCTGGCGGTCCCACCGCTGGTCGAAATCTCAAAAATCGCAAACCTCGCCTTGGCTTTCAGATTATTGGCAGCCACCGCAAGCGTCCCTCCCAGATTCACATTCTCGAGGAACATCCCCCAACTCCCTGACCGGGCGGGGATCACGTTATTGAACCCCAACTCCGTCACGATGGGATCGTTGTTGGCCGATTCAATGGCGATGGAGCCGACCTTTCCGAGCCAACTATCTAGCTTCAGGTTGTTCTTGAAGAGGGGGTCATCAATCAGGACGTCTTCGTTCACATCGAGACGTCCGTCCGCATCCAGGTCTTCCGCAGCATCCAGGACGTGGTTGCCATTTGTGTCCTCGTTCACTTTGTCCAATTTGCCGTCAGCGTCGAGATCCTCGTTCACCGCCTCCAAAATGAGACCGGGGCCTGAAGTCGTAGCCGTGAAGTGAATAACTTGTCGCAACGGCGTTCCCCGGAAATCTGCCGCCCCCGCCAACAGACCGTTCAGATCGTTGATCAACTCCTGGAGGCTTGCCCGCGTTTTCTTGGGCAGCAAAAACCCAGCCCGATATTCCCCGTCGTTTAGATTGATCCCGAAGGTGGCCACCGCAGTGGTGCTGCCGCTCGACGGCGGCGGCAAAGTTGGCGAAGTTATTAACTTTGGAGCTGTGGCGTCCTTCAGGTCCACACCGATCGTCAAGGCCACGCTGGCGTCGCCGGTGATGGTGAAGATCCCGCTGGCTGAGACATCAGCCAAGTCTCCCAATCCAATATCGGAGTCATACTGGAACGGAGTCGTCTTGATGACGTGGTACCCGAAGCTAAGATCCAAGGCAAACGTCTTGTTCGCGATGTCCACCCTGGGATTGATATCGAATGGCGCGATGGCTTTTTTCAACTCGGCAACCACTTGCTGCAACGAAGGGAATTTAGGCAGTGACATCCCTCCGTCGTCCCGCGTGAATCCGATTTCGGTGAAGGCCGGATTGGAGGCCTCACCCGTGATCTTTAGGCTTCCGCCAGCGATGAGTCTCAAGGCGATTTGGGGCCCCTTCAAAAACGCCTGCGCCTTGCCGGCCAACCCGGCCGCCGTCAACGCTTCATTGATGTCCTTTACCAGGTCCGCGAGGGTGTTGTTTTTGTCAGCTCCGGTGTCCGTGCTGGCTTTTGTCACGGTCACAGTTTTGGCCGGCGCATTATCGATGGTCAGGGCGAAGACTGCATTGGCCGTGAGTTGCCCTTGAGCCAATTTACCGGTGGCATTGCCGTTGCCCGTGCTCGCCACAATCTGGATGTCCACGAGTTTGGCAAAGATCTTGTCGAGGAAGGCTCCAGAGAAGTCAAAAGAAGCTCCGACATCGAGGCCAGATCCAAACGGCAGCTCCAAACCCAGCATGGCGCTGCCGCTGAGTCCGCCGAGCCCGTTGATCGTCCGTTTCAGCTCTGAATAAAGGTCATCAATTCGAAAGTTAAGCAACCGATACAAGATTTCCGCAGGGCCTCCCACCGGCTTCACCGTCACCTTGAGTGGATCGTTAATTTCCGGCCAAATGAGCTGGACGGTGGCCAGGGGGAAATCGAAAAGGGGCGGTCCGCCGGGCTCCATGGCGGCGACCCGAATTCCCATCTGGAGAACCAGATCGTCCGCCAACGCGTCCGTCGCCAGACCGATGTTGAAGAAGGATACAGGGTTGTTGAGGAACTCGTAGAGGCGGATCTTCCCATCGCTCACATGGCCAAAAGGATCAACAGGCTCGGTGATGTCGATCTTGATTCCGACTCCGCTGGCCAAGTTGATGGTGGCGTTTTCAAGCGTCACGGCGAGCAGTCCGAAATTTCCTGACGCCGTCAACGATCCGTTGACTTTCAGGTTCCGAAGCGTGAACTCGGGGAGGGCGGATGCGTCGGTCGCCACGTAGAACCCGCGTGCGTCGGCTCCCATCTTGAGCATGAAATCGAAATCCGCAGACATCTCCAGATTACCATGAATTCTCAGCAAACCTCCCAACAAATCCAGGTTGATAGGCACCTCGAACGCGACGTTTCTTCGGAAGGGCTTGGCGGGGTTGCTGAGGTCCCCAAGGATCAGCTCGTTGGGGTCGTCATCGACCGTGACATTGGAAGGGATGTTATCCAACGATTCCAAGACCGCCTGGAAGTCGCTCGCGGAATTGATAAGCGTCCCCAGATCCGCCGGTCGAAATTTGCTGCCAGATTCAAAAAGCCGACGCCATAAGGAGTTGGTATCCCCGCCACTCCCTCCAGGCACAGGAGCGCCTGGGCCGCCGGAAGGAAATCCAATCGGGTTTTTCTTAGCGAAATCCGCCCCGTTTAATCCGCTCCCCAGGGCATCTCCAATCACCGGCAAATCAGGGCTCAGCGCATCCCCTATCGCTCCGAAAAACCCGGTGATGCTGTCCCAGATATTTCTCCAGAACGATACGAAATCCTCGAAGGATGTCGTGTCATTGAAAGTCTCGACATGACGAGCGTAGACTTTCTGCAACCCTAGCTGCCGTATTTCGATCTCTCCTTCAGTGGCCACTTCCAGCTTGCTGGCGGCTGGGCCTTGGAAGTCTAATTCATCTCCCGGTGCGGCAGCGATTTGGTCTCCCCCATCAAATTCTATTCCCCCGGGAACCACGATCTCACCGTGGACGCTATCGAGGATCAGTTTGTCGTTCCCGCCGCCTGTGTGAATCGAAATACGCCGAACGGTCGAAAGCATCACCGACTCCAAAAGGACCTCATCCACCAGGATCTCGAGTTCGGCAGGAGCCGCAGCAGCCTCCTTTAACCGAAGTTTTACGATGTCATTCCCAGCGCCCGTTTCGATTCTGAGCACCACGTCATGCACCAACAACCGGCTGATATTCGATAGACTCCAGGCACCTCGTCCTTGGGTTCCGGCCACCAAAATGTCATCCACCGCATCGTAAACCAAATCAGGGACCGACACATTCGGCATATCCTCACCCAACCTCGACCAGTCGACCAAGCCGAGAGCTACTAATCCCAAATCATCGGCGCTGGTCCAATAAACACCGTTATGTGTGCCCGCAGCAATGTAAAGGTTTTCGCCGCTCCGCCAAACCTCCACCGCCTCGAATCCCCCTGTGATCGTTTTTAGATTAGCGGTGGCATCTCTGACTGTCAGCGAACCGTTGTCCTCCACTCGAACGTACCATATATGGTTTCTGTCCACGGCAAAAGCGCTGCGCCAATCATTAGGATCCAAGGCGATGCTCGTGATCGCACCCGATCCAGGTGCCGTCACGCTTTGGAACTTGGCACCGTCGTCTGAACTCACGGAGATCATCGCCCCGCGAGCCACGTAGATGATTCCCGGTTCGTCGGTATTGCTCTCACGCCCGCCGTAAGCCAAGGCGGTCACATCCCGGTTATTTGACGCCAGCGCCGTGAGGACTCGGATCTCATTTCCTTCGTCCGTGCTCACATACACCATCGTGCGCCCCATGAGCAGCCATTTCTGGTTGATTGCGTTGACCACAAACGGGATGTTTTGGAAACCTTTGAAACCGCGATCCGTGGCAGCCGTCCCCCCCACTTGCTGAGCATTGTCCAATCCGCTGTTGTTGGCCGCGTTGGATATTGATTTGAGGGTCAAAGTCGTGGCATCGCTGAAATCATCGGCATCGGAAGGATCGGTAAAGCGTCGCAAAAAAAAGCCGTTGAAATTGTTCGACATGAAGAAGCGCGTGCTCGTCGTACCATCGTAACCGACCCCCACGTTGTTCCCGTCGCCTCCCGTGAGCGAGTCCCATACCTGGCCACCAGCGGTCTGGCGCACGACCCCGACATCCTGAGTACCCGCGAAGATCGAGTTGGTGTTATGGTCGTAGGCGACGGAGTGAGCGATCTCAGTCACTCGCAATCCTTGGCCGATGAATTGCCATTTGGGAGCGGGATTGTCCGCTCGTGGATTGCTCAACCGGTAAGGTCCGCCGTCACTGACCAATGATAGGTCATTTTTGTTAATGGAAAAAACCAGTCCCCTGACGTCACCATGAGGTGCTGACGTGTTGGCTCCTGGACCGCTGCCATCATCGCTGGTGATGGGCGACCAAGTCGAGGCGTTGCTGTCCCAACGATAGGCTGTGGCCACATACGGGTTAGTGGAGTAAATGGCGCCTGCGATGTAGACCCTGTCATCACTCAACGGGTCAGCCGCAATCGCGAAGTGCTTGTCACCCTGTCCCGTAGGATTCGTCTGGGGAACATCAGACGATGTGGCGCTGGGGAATTTACCTAAGGGGAGCCACGCTCCACCTTGATTTATGGAACGGAAAACCCCTGCAAGCATCGGGCTGTTGGCCTTCGAGGGGTTTGGACCAATGATGGCCACATACACGGACTTGGTCCCCAACCCGCTCACCGCCAATCGAATTCGGCTGGCCGCGTCGACGGTCTCACCTGCTTCCGAAGCGACTCCGTCGTTGTCGTAGTCGGGGGTCAGTCCAGCGGTCACATTAGCCCAGGAAATGGAGGCGACCAAGGGTGCATTGGCATTATCCGCCCGGAAAACGCCCTTCACTCCGGGAGCGCCCAGGACACTCGCAGAGCTGATGGCCACATAAAACCGGCCAGCGCTCCCAGGTTCCTCTGCCACATCGGACACATCAAACTCGGGCAACGCGGGGGTGCCAATTCCAGACAAACGATCCCAACGCTCCCCGTCATCAAGAGACCGATACAAGCCCCCTCGCCCAGGAACGGAAGCCGAACTGGATACTTGGTCAAACGTGGATACCAAAACCAAGCCTGCCGTCGTTGAGGAAGGCACTATTCGGGTGATCCTCAGCCCATCGAAACTGCCGACCTCCTCCCAGGTGAGCCCGTCATCCAGCGACCGGAACACGCCCGCTGATTGTCCCCCTTTACCGGCGCTGCTGAATGTCCCCGTTCCCACGAACACCGTTCCGGGATTCACGGGGCTCACCGCCAAGGCTCCGATGGACAACGAAGGAAGATGGTCGCCGATGGGGGTCCAAGTCGGGCTCGCCGTGTTGAAATTCGTCGATTTCCAAACCCCTCCGCTCGCTGCCCCCAGGTAAGCGACGGCGGCATCCGTCGGATGAGGAACCAAAGTTTGAACTGCCCCGATAACAGGATTGTTTGGCGAGACCAGCGTGTTCGCGTTATTGATGATGCTGAAAGGGCCCTCCTCCTTCCATGTCACGGCCTCGTTCAGGAGGGTGACTGAGGGCAGGCTCGGAACAAACCGAAGCACCAAATCCTTGCTGTTCGTAGATATATCCAGAAGAAAACTGCCGGAGCCCAGATCGTTGACGCTCGCGAAGGCGGAGGCATCCAACGTAAACTTGCTGCGCTCGAATCCCTGAATCCCTTGGGTGGTGTGCAGGATCCTCCAACTGCCAGCCGCTGTCTTGTCGAAATGTTCGGCTGAAGTCGCGATACCAACGCCGTTTACGGAGTTAATTTCGATTTTGAAAGTACTTGCGGCTGTAGCGCTTATAGTTAATATCCCATGCACCTCAACAAGGTCCCAGCCCGGAGACTCCCCTTCAACACCCGCTGCGTCATCCATATCCCAGACGTAATTCTCGGTTCCGCTCCAAGCTTCATCCGTCGCCACAGACTCCTTGCCCGACAATTGGGTCGCTGAACTCGTTGATTCGCTCACTAAAGTTCGGCGAATCGAACCGGAATTGGGAGAGTTTAGATCGAAGGCAGGGGGCCCATTGGCGGACCGGAGTGTTTCAACGATTTGCTGAATGGTCGGATTCAATATCTGGCCCACATCCCCCTCGGAGACACTTTTCTCAAGGGTTGGCTGTGAACCAGACTCTTCATCGAGTAGTTTAGCCGCTTCCAGGTGCCCGGCAACTCCTCTGTCATCCAAACCGATGTCATCCGAAGCAATCGACGAAGCGGGCTCCGGAGTCGCGGTCGGAGTCGGAGTCGGGGCTACCAAGGGTTCGTAGGTGCTAAAATCTGACTCAAACAATTTCTCGGCATCACCCAATGAAAGCTGTTGAGAAATGTCTGCATGGGTTCGTTGTTCGGCTTCGGTGACAGGAACAGGAAGCAGGGGGCCTGGGAACGCGTCTCCCGACGGCGAGAGCAAGCCGTCCGAGGAAAGATAGACGCGAGATTCTAGAAGTTGAAGCTCGAAAGTTTGAATAAGCCTTTTTCTGTTAAATGCCGCCAGGACACAAGGGGCTAAATTGAGCCATTAGTCAAGACCGGCCCGCCCCCGCCAGCCCGGCAAATCTCACGATCCCGTCAGGTCACGAACTCTGAGGCTTGCAGCAAAACAGCGATGGCGCTCTGAATTGAAGCACCATCCCCGCCGCCGACATCAACATCAATTAGGGTTTATTGCCCTTCGATCACCCGATAGAACCGCATGGGGTTCTTGCCCGTATCTTTATCGGTGTAATCGATCACACCGGTGGCTGTGTTCTCGCTCGCCAGAGTCTGCCATGTCAACAGATCCGTCGAACCCTGCACTCGATACGGCCCGGCTGCCGATGTGAAGCGCAGGACAAACCCGTTCGCGCTGAGCGAAGCCGTCAGCTTAGTGGGCAACACCACCTTCGTCGTCACTTTCAGCACAGCTTCGTCGCTCGTCGCCGTCCCAGCCGAGCTCTTCACCACGACCGAGTACTTCCCCGCGTCCGCGAGCGTCACCTTCGCGAAACTCAGCGTTCCGCCCGTCCGGCTCGTCACATCCTGCCCATCCTTGCGCCACTGGAACGTGAACGGCCCGGTCCCGCGTGCTTGCACGAAGAACGCCGCCGCTTCGCCCTCCAGCACTGTCACAGCCTGCGGCTGCGTCGATATCACCGGCGGCGTCGAAGCTATCGTCACCCCAAAGCTCGTCGTCGCTGTCGCCCCGCCATCGTCGATCGCGGTCAGCGTTATCACCGCTTTGCCGGTCTTCGCCGCGCTCGGATACACGGTTACCGTTCGTTGAGCTCCGTTCCCGCTCACCAGAATACCCGCGTCCGCGACAAGCGTCTGAGTGTCGGACCGTGCCAAAACACTGATGGAATCCAAGGGGGAATCGATGTCGCCCACCGTGAAACTGACGGATTCGGTGGGTGTGCCGGCTTTGCCCGCGACATCCGTGATCGTCGAGATCGTGGGAGAATCGTTCACGGTCACCACCGACAACGTCACCGTCGCGGGTGCCGAATCCAGGGCGCCGTCATTGACCCGGTACGTGAATTGATCGTTGCCGAATGTGTCGGCGCTGGCTGTATAGGTCAACTTGGGAACAGTCCCGCTAAGCTTGCCCTTGAGTGGCTGAGTCAGTACGGTAAACGTCAGTGCTTTACCCTCCGGATCCCTCCCAGCCAGCACCAATGCCTGGGCCGTGTCCTCGGCCAAGGAGAGATTCAGGTCGCTGGCCTCAGGCTGCTGGTTGACCGCCTCCACCGTCACCTTGAAGTTTCCGCTGGTCACATTTGCCCCGTCCTCAACCAGCAGTGTCAACGTCGCTGTGCCCGTCTTGTTGAACTCAGGCGTCAACAAGATGGTTCGATCCGTGCCGCTCCCGCTCACCACCACCTTTGCGGGATCGATCAAGCTCGGATCCGAAGACAGCAACCGAATGCTGAGACCCGCAGGTCCCGCGAGGGAATCATCCGCCTTGAACTGGATGCTTTCGCCCGCGCTGTTTTGTTTGAGCGTGTAATCCTTCAACCCGGCCAGGACCGGGGCGACATCCATTTTGTAGCTGAACTCCAGCACGCCCGTGTCCCCATTCACACCGTCCACGGCGATGAAGTATTCCTTGCCCGCTTCGGCGGCGAAGGTCAGCTTGCTCGCGACACCGTTGGCGCCGCTGTTGTTGTCACTGGCCACTTCCACCAGCGTCTTGTAGTCGATGAACCCGAGCGGGTTGGTCGTGCCCGTGTAAACCGCCAGCACCGTGTCGAAGTCGGTCTCACCCTCGGTCGAGAGCGTCAACCGGCCCGCCGAGGGCGGTTTCAGACTGAACCACACCGAAGCGCCACCCGCGATACCGGCGTGGTTGGGCTCTCCGGGGTCCACCGTCTCACCCTCCGTCAGCAATAACTGCGAACCTGAAAACTCCGTCAGCGTAACAACTCCCAAGGCTTGCGGACGCAGGTTTCGGGCCCGGTTGACCGCCCAGTCGCCCGGCTGCAATCCTTCAATGGGTTTCTTGATGACTTGCTTGTACAGCTTCCGTGAGGCACCCGACCCTTCGGTCTTGATCCTGATCAAATCGCTCCGCACGGAACCGCCATCATTCGAGACGACCATGTAATAATCACCGATCAGTTTCGAAAACTTCCCTGATCGCGTGAAGGTCGCTTCGGTCGCACCCGCGTTTGCCAACGGAGGAGCGCCTTCGTCTCCATTGCTCAGTGGCAGGTTCGATCGATACCATTGGAATTTCAACGGCGCATCACCGCTGACCGTCGCGGCCAATTTCAACTCCCCATTGCCCGCCGCCGCGTTGGCTGATGTCCCAAGGAAAGTGGGTAGAATCGAGTCGATCTGCGGCGCGGTCAACGCTGTCTCGGTGAAACTCCAAGCGAAGGCAAAGAGGCCGGGTTCACCGCTCCTCAGTCCAACCCGAACATAATAGAGGCTTCCCTTGGTCACGTTGATCGTCACACGGCTGGTGCGGTTCGGACCCGAGTCATCGTCTTCCCCCGCTTTCCGCAGCACGCCTAGCGAAGAGCCGGTGAACACGCTCAAAATCGTGTCGTATCCGCTCCCAGCCGTCTCCATGCTCACCACTCCCTTTGCGGGCGCGGTCCAGGTTGTCCACATGGAGTAGAAGAACACCGATTCCAACAACGTTCCATTGGGTCCGTTGAAAGTTACCCGAGGCTCGCCCGACTCCATTGCAGAGCTCGCGGTTGCGGAAGTGCCTCCGCCTTCCCCACTCGCCGAAGGATTGGATGCCGAAATGGATCCAGCGCCCGCGAATGAATCGCTGAACCCCAAGGCGGATGTCTCGACCTCGATCAACGCAGGCTTGCTGGTCACCGGTTCACTGCCAGTTTTCGACACCACCACGGCGTAATTCCCGGCGTCGGTCAATTTGGCGGCATCGATCGTGTAGGTGTCCGAAAACACGCCCCTGAGGTTTTTGCCGTTCAAGCGCCATTGGTATTCAAACGGGCCTTCCCCGCTGGCTTTGACCTTCAGGGTCACCGATTGGCCTACCTTCACTTTTCGCCCGGCGGGCTCTTCAGTGATGCTCAAAGGAGTCCGAACCTTCAAGGGAATCGCTGCGGAAATCCATTCCGAATACTTGTCCTGGATGCGCGCGAAATAGACCGCCGGTGAGGACGCGCTGACGATATCCAGCCTTCGTCCGTCGGCACTGACTCCCGTCGTGATCGCCAGCGGTTTACCCGTGGCTTCGTCCAACTTCAACCAGCTGACCACTGGGGCGGGCTCATCGTACGAGCTGAATACCTGGGTCACAACGAATACGGCGGGCTGGCCTAGATTCGCCGTCAACCCTTCCGCAGGGCTGACTACCCCAACAGGCGGCACGGGCCGAATCACCCGCGCCGATTGACTCGTTGCCACACCGCCGGAATTGCTCACGCGGACGCGCACCGTCTCGCTCTCCGACGTGGAATAGGTTGGCAATGTTTGGTTGTCGATCGCCTGAAATCGCCCGTTGACGGAGTTATACCGCTCCCATTGATATTCCAATGCGAACCCGCTCGCGCGCACTTCGAAGTTGGCGAAGGTTCCCGACACCGCCACCACATCGACCGGGTCCCGATCGACGACGGGTGGTTTGCGCAGCACCGTGACTTTGAACGAAGTCTGGTCCAGCATGATCGAACGATCCCTGGCAACCAACGTGATACGTGTGTCACCCGCTACCCCAGGATTGATTGCGAAGACCAGAGCTCTGTTTTCACCGGCAAGCTGGGATAAAACCATGCTTGAGTCGGGGATCAATTCTTGGTTTGAGGACACTGCTGTCAATTCCACACCAACGCTGGCCTGGTAGCTGAATGGCACTTCCACCCTCTCCCCTGCCAACCCGAAGACATGGTCGGGGCGCACCCTTCCAATGCTCGCCGTGAGTTGGTTGCCCGTGTTTGCATTCGGGTTAGGCCGCGAGTACGCAAAGCTCAACGACTGCGAGACTCCCTGAGTGTTGAACTCGCTCTCAAAATCGCGTCTCACATCCAGGCTCGCTCCGATGCTCACCCGCAATTGGCCCGTGCCAAAAGGTGGAACGAGGCTCACGATCAAAAGGGAGCCCTGTGCGCGGTTGTTGAGCACCACGCCCAGCGGCTCTTGCGCAAGATTCCCTTTGACGTCCCAACTCCGCACCGTCATAGCCCCCCAACTATTGTCCACTGACGCCATGACAAGACCGGGCACTTCCCCAGCCGACGGGTAACTCGTGAGCTTGGCGCGCACGGGAGGTGTTCCCAAGTTGCCTGATGTAGCCTGGTTGTAAAACTCCGGCGATGCCGCGAAACGCGCCACCAACTCCGTATAAGAAAAACCGAGCCCGGCATTCACCAGGAAGCCGCTCGCTTCGCCAAAGCCAAGCAGTTGCGACGCGATTCCACCACGAAACTCCGAAGACCCGGTCAGGTTTTGAGCCACACCTAAGCGGCCCAATGTGGGGATCGCGTCTCGGAGCAGCAATTCGCCGTCCGCAACCGCTCTCCCAAAAAGATCGTGAACCGCGAGGCGCAACCACGCCGCATCGTTCCCTCCCGCCAAAGAATAATACGTGTCGGAGGCAAGAATCTGAGCCACCACGTCGGTGACGGCATTCCCGGCGATCGTGCCCGCGTCCACCGTGCCCGCATTCCTCAGAAACCGCTCCGACAAGAATGCGGCCAACCGGCTTCCGAGGCTCCCGCCCGCAACCGCGTCCACCAGAACGCGCCGCGCCGTGGCCGCGCCTGCGCTGTTCGCCAGACCCGCGTTCACAATCGCCTGCTGCCCGTCAGTAAGTTCCTTATTCGTGGGTGATCGCGCTAAGAGTGAGGAATAGATTGCCGACACATACTTGGCGGCCTCCCCACCCGTCACATTCTGGACAGTCAGTTGAAAACTGGTTTTCACGTTGTCGCCCTCGGTGTTTTCGGCGGAAAACCCGATCGTTCCGGTCAACGGCCCCGTCACGAGCCCGTCGTCCTTGATCTTAAATGTCAGCGTGATGGTCCTCACACCTGCCTCGAAGCGAACAGGGTAAACAGGGGCTTCCACCAAGGCCGTCGTTAAAGGCAGTCCCAAGGACCCCGTGGAAACAAACTCGAGCGCGGTGGTCGTATCCCCGGCTCGCACCAAGTCGATCTGGAACGAGGGATCACTCTCCTTCACCGTGATCTTCGGTAACGAGAATGCGATAGGCAGTGTCACCGGTGCGGGCCGCTTCGCGATCGTGAGCGGAAAGGTCTGCGACACAGGCGCTTTGGCCTTGTCCGAGGCGGTGACTTTGATCGAGTACTGACCGGCTGCTCCGTCTGGAGGCGTGCCGTTGAACGAGCCTTTCACGGCGTCGAACCCAAGCCATTCGGGCAACCCTGGCTTCCCTATCTGTTCGGCGGTGAGGGTGAGCGCATCATCCTCATCGGCGTCGGTGAACGCGCCCAAGAGCAACGCGAACGTCAACGGCTTTCCTTCGCGTCCGCTGTGCGCCGGCAATGTGCTGCCGAGTTTTGGCGACCGATTAGGCGCCGGCTCCACCGTGAGCACCAGGGTCGCCAACCCGATCTTCCCCGCCGGATCCGAAGCGCTGAGAGCCATTTTTAGCCCCACCACCACGTCCGATTTCACCGGAGTTCCCGAGAGGAGCAACGAGGTTTGATTGAACTTAAGCCACTCAGGCAACGGCTTGGCCGCCACCGCCAATTCGTCGCCGTCGGGATCCGAGAAAACCCCGCGCAAACTGAAGACGAATGGCTTGCCGACTACCGCCGTTTGGTCGGCCAATCGCTTGGCATCCACCAAGGGTGCGTTGTTGCCCTCCACGGTCTGAACCGAGAACGGCGCGGAGTTCACGCTCGCGCCCAAAAGGTCCGTCGCGGTGACGACGATGGAATGGGTCGCCGGCGGTGCCAAAGCCAGAACGGCGGGATCGAACACCAATAACCCTGTCAGGCCGAGGCTCAGACCGGCCGGCAAACCCTCGCCGCTTTCCAGTTTCGCCGTCAACTTGAGTTTGTCTTTGTCGGATGGGTCCGGATCCGCAAACGCCGCGCCAGGAATCTGAAACGCAAACCGCTTGTTGTTCTTCACGACTTGATCCGGAATCCTCGTCCCGACAAGCGGGGTGGCATTCGCTAGAAGCACGGTGACATCGAGTTCGGTACCTGCGTTATCATCAAAGGGATCGTTCACACTCACGAAAATCCCCGCCTTTGCCGCCGCCTCGGTGGTGAGCTGCTTGGGTTTGAGTACGATCGAGAATTTTCCACCGCCCAGTGGGATGATCGATATCCCATTGGCATTCTCGTCGATCACCGCGGCATTGTCAGAGAAAGCAGTGACAACGAGCAAGTCGCGATCCTCCAGGTCAGGATCGGTCACCTGAATGGTAATGGGCTTGGAAGCACGGTTTTCCAAGATCCCGACCTGATTATTAGCGAGGTTGGGATAGACTGCTTTTTCATTGGCCGCCAACTCCTCATTGAGCACGAGCTCGGGAGGCGAGTTGATTTCTAGTTTGAAAGTCTTTGTTGTCGTTAGAGCGCCGAGAATGGTTGTCACGGGTTCTTGCGGAATTGATAACCTCTTCGCGTTCTCCACTGTGGGCGGTGTCCCTTGGCTAATGGTCGTCCCAGCCTTGATTATCACCTTCAGGCTCGCTGAACAATCAATGTAAAAAAGTTTTACCCGGGTACGCGCCTCATAGAGCCAGATGTATTGAGTGATACCCGTGTACTGCGTCCGATTGCCGCTGAGGGATATGGCCGTACTCCCCGCGGGAACGTAAATCGTACTACCTAGTCTTGAACCCATGGTAAAATTTTTGGCTCCCTGCCTTATGGTTTTGTATAACACAGTCACTTTCTTTTCGACTATTCTTGGGCTAACCGTTTTCTTCACAGTCTTCCCTGTATCCTTCGCGGTCAGCGTGATGGTCGCCGTTCCAGACACGAACTCTTTCACTCTCAACAAAAGTAATTTCCCGATGGGATCATCGGCGTTCGCGGTCATCGCCTGAAGGCTCTGAAGCAAGGAAGTTCCATCCTCCGACACTGTGAGTCCCAAGTCCTTCGTCTCGGACTCAGCATCGTCGAGGTCGAATGGAATCTCCAAATCTGAGCCCGGCGACACGACTAATTCCTCGATGTCATCCCCAAAATCAATCACCGGCGGTGTGTTCACAGACGAGGGCGGTTTGACTGTCAGCGTCAATGTTTTCTCAGTAAAATCCCCGTCCGAGTCCGTGACTTTTATCTTGAAAGTCACGTTGCCGGATCGGCCCGCAATAAGTGGAAGCTTGAGGTCCCGCACCTTGCCCAGGCTGCCTTTATCAGCTATCACGGTCAGCTTGCTCGGGTCCGCAACGGGCGCCGCAACGGTTCCGTTTGCCGTGATCGTCACGTTCACAGTCAGAGCAGCCGCCAATGTCCCCAGGTCATCCACGCCAATGGTGGTCTCGTAGATCTCCCCGTTATTCGCAGTGTCCGCCACGGTCGTGGATTCGGTCGTGTCGTCATTCCCAATGACCACAAAGGGCGGGGTCTTCCTCTTGGCCACGTCTAGCGACACGCGAACCGTCGTCGTCAACCCCTCGGCGTCCTTCGCCGTGATGTCCACATTCGCTTTCCCCTGGCTGGTAAACGCGAGCACGCGGTAAGTTAACACCCAAAACTCGCCGTCCTGGGTGAGTTTGAAGTCGTTGGACACCAGCTCCACCTTGTCCGATACTGCGCTCACATTTGCCGCGACGATTGGTTTCTCATCGATCACTTTGAACTTCAAGGCGTCGATCGCTTTCCCGTCCACCAGCGCCTGCGCCATTTCTGCGAACCTCGGCGGGTTGTTCAGATCCGGCACGGTCAGCGTGAACTCCTTCTGCGCTTTCAAGCCGCCCTTGTCCGTCGCCACGAGCGTGACCTTCGCGGGACCGCCGCTCTGAAAAGGACGCGGGGTCAGCCGTATCGTCTTGGTCGCGGCCACGATTTGCACATCGCTCAACAACTTTTTGGCGGCCTCGTCAAGCTCCACTGAAAGCGTCAAAGCATCCGCCACATCGACATCGCTCACGTCGAACGGAATCTTCACAATCAAGGGCTCCGCAGCCGTTTCCGCATCCGTTTTTGGCTGAAATTCAAGCCCCGTGAAAGCAACGGTAAGAGCCGTGATCAAAGGAGCGTCGTTCACTGGGATGACGGACACTTTCAGCACCTGGATCGTCGTGGCGCCATCCTTGTCCTTGGCGACCAAAGTCAGGGTCACCAGGCCATTTTGATTCGGTTGCGGTTTGATCTCAAAATAGGGCGATACCCCTGTCGTACGTGTCTTTGGAACAATAGCCTCAGCACTGATTATTTTAGGGTCGCTGGACGATTTTTCAATCGTCAGTCCCTCAGGCGCATCGTCCGCCAGAGTGAAGCCCACCTCCAAAACTCCGTCCTCATCCACTGCCCATATTTTCGAGGCATCGTTCCCCGCGATGGCAAAGTCCGGAGCTTTGTTGACGAAGACAGCCTTCACTATCACATTGATGATCACACTGCCTTTCCCAGGATTCCTGTCCTTGTCCGTGGCAAGGATGGCGACCTTCAATCCAGCGGGATAGGCTGTGCCAGTGGGCACATTGGCCTGCTTGATTTTGAGTTTTCCGGTTCCGTTTCCGGCCGCATCCACCACGACTTCCACCACTTCGAGATCGGCGTTCTTGATCACCTCTTCGTTGTCGCTAACCCCTGCCACAGTCAGCAGCGCGGTGCCTTCAAGATCGGAAAACGTGAAAGGAACAATAATGGGATTCTGGCCTGTCGTGAACTGGTTCACGGTGTAGCTGGTTTGAGCCCCTCTCGCGAGGTCCAACGCCACCACCGGAAGGTCGTTCACCGCCGTCACAGTCACGATGATGCTCGAGATTAAACCGCCCGACGTAAAATTGATCACATGCGCGCCAGCGCGAGGATTCTCAGATGTGTTTTCATACTGCAGCGATTCCAGGAAACCCCGGAAACCTTCTTGCGTGCCCGTAAACTTCAACAATCCGTCGGCATTGCTCGTCAATCCTCCCGACGTCAATTTGTCTCCGCTCAGGTTCGCCGCCGCGACAGTGAGCTCCTGGGTTCCCGAGAACGACACCAACGAGCCTTTGGCCAGCGAAATCGCTACCGCGTTCTCCTTATAAGGAAAGGAGGTGGCGATCGAAGTAGACGACCCGCCTCCCGCACGCAGGACATCAGCGCCATCCTGCCCGAGGAGGATGAACCCAAAATTCGCCGGGCTCCCGTCCAGGGCTTGCACCTTCCAGCCCGCAGCCGTGTTGGCCCAGAATTCCGTGTCTGAACTGGAACCGCCGCTCGGCGGATTGGCAACCATCACCCCTAAAACGGTGCTGCCCGACAACCCAGAGAACTCCGCAGTCACAACGAATCCAGGCGAATTCAAAGTCGCCGAGAGCGGCACATAAATTCGAGTTGTTCGGGTGATAGCCGGCACTGAAGCAGATCCGGAACCCAACACACTCCCTGGCCCGGGTCTCTTCCCAAGATCCGAAGGATCGGGCGGCCCGTCGAGGCTCCGAATCCTCAGCGTCACGCTGCCACCCCCAGCGTATCCGTTTGGAGCCACCACCACGTAGGCCCCGTTAATCACCACGGGATTGCTTGCGGAAGGCGTGACGGTTGACAACACCACCTCATCACCATACTCCCCCCCTGAGTTGAAGATGCCGCCCGAGCGCCCGAGGTCATTGTCGTACAACACCCCCGCCACCGCGTTGGCCATCAACCCGATCGCGCATGCCAACGCTCCCAGCACTGCGCCAATTCCGATCCTTCGATTTCTTCCTGGTTTCATGAGTAGAATAAGTAGAACTTGGTTGATGATCCCGCCAAAACACAACGCGATTAGATCGTGTAAATCGCTTAGTGCATTTTTGATGGAAAAGCAACTTCAATAATCGTAGAGGCCGCCGTCCCGCGAATAGCCTCCCCCCCCGGGGCCGCCCCTGCCGCCCATGCTGTCCTCACCCTCCGGCCCCATCAAATCCCCCAACACATCGCCCATGTCTTCCTCAATTTTCTCGGGGTCCTCCCCTTTCTCCAAACGTTTGATGGCGACATCCATTTCCTTGGGCATCGCCCCCGTCGGCAGCAGATCCTTCATCTTGCGCATCATGTGCGCCATGTGCTTGGGATTGTTTTCATCCAGATGCTCCATGTCGCGCTCCAGCTCGTTCATGGTGCGGGCCACTCGCGGATCGTCAAAATCAGGCATCGCATCAGCCTCTCCCTCCGGACCTTCCACCGCCGCTTTCGGTTCACTCACCCCGCTGAGCATCGCAAAGGCGCTCATTTGCTTGGCCATCTTCTTGCTCCCACATTTGGGGCAAACCGGGAGGTGGCCGGGGTTCACCCGTTTCGAAAGGAAACTGAACACCCGACGGCATTTCGGACACGAGAATTCGTAGATCGGCATAAGACTAGCCAAACAGATTTGAAATTTGAACCACAGAGACACAGAGACACAGAGGGGGAAAAGTTTGGTTCCATTGTTTGTTCTTCTCTGTGCCTCTGTGCCTCTGTGGTTCAAAATCTGAGAGATAATTCATCGAGATTTAGGATTTAAGAATCTAACCACAGATAATTGACATCTTAACCACTCAACACAAAGCTTGTTTACTGCGGAAAGGGAACCGAAAGGGGACCGAATTCCGAAAAATCCAGACACAGACCAACCAAAACACCGGGTAACCGCCGCTCTTCCGTTCCCCGATTCGGTTCCCTTTCGGTCCCCTTTCCGTGGTGGATGTTTTCGATTCCCCAAAGCTCCGTAATGTAAAAGAAATAATCTTTCGTTTCCGCGAGGAGTTTTTACCACGGATGTCACGGATAACACGGATGGGAAAAAGATTCTCTGGCTTCATCCCTATCCGTGCCATCCGTGACATCCGTGGTAAAATTGTGTTGCGGCTCCCCCGCTCTGGGTTATCCGCGGTTAAATTTGGTTGCGGCTTCGCGGATCTAGGTCTCGGTGATTCGACACACTGCCCGATCGCTATTTCAAGCGATCAAAGGATTTCTTCAAAATCTGCCAGTCCTGCTGCCCCTTGAATTTCTCCTGAGTGGTCTGGGTGATCCGTGCTTCGTTCGCGTTCTTGGTCGGACGCTGGGTCTTGTAAAAAATGCCGAACCGCCCCGGAAAAGCTTCGTCGGCGAGCTTGTAGGCGGCGAATTCGTCCGTCACGTCGTGCTCGGCGGGCACCTGGTTGAACGCCCCACCCTTCCGAGGGTTCGCCGCGTCAAACGCGCCTTCATAAAACTCCACGCATTCACTCAAGCACTCGACGAAGCCAAATCCATCGTGGTCCATCGCCGCTTCCATCATCTGCAGCACATGGCTTGCGTTGGTATGCGTTGTTCGGGCCACAAATGTGGCCCCCGCCGCGATGGCCTGCTTCAGCGGGTTGATCGGTTGATCCATCGAACCCCACATGTCGGTCTTGCTCTTGAATCCAATGGGGGACGTCGGCGACGTTTGCTTTTTCGTCAGGCCATACACAAAATTGTCCATCACCACGTAGGTCATCTTGACGTTCCTGCGCGCGGTGTGGGTGAAGTGGTTGCCACCGATCGAAAACGCGTCGCCGTCACCCCCGAACACGAACACGTGCAAGTCAGGTCGCGAGAGCGAAACACCGCTCGCAAAAGGAAGGGCGCGCCCGTGGATGAAATGCGCTCCGTGCGCCTGCACGAAATAGGGAAAACGACTCGAACACCCGATCCCCGCCACGGTGGTGATCTTCTCATGCCACATCTTGCGCTTTTCAATCAGCTTGAAATAAAGCGCCAGCACGGAGAAATCGCCGCAGCCGGGACACCACGTGGGATGATCGGCCGCCACCTCTTTTTTCGCAAGCGGTTTGCGGTCTGCGTCAGGCAGGGCGGGGGCTGCCACGCGCGCCGGTACTTTGAAGGTTTGAAGAACAGTCGATGTCATGCTTCGGAGAAGGGTTCGGGTTACGCTAAATTCTAGCCAAAACGGTTTGAAATTCTAACCACAGAGGCACAGAGACACAGAGGCGAAAAAATGGGTGGAAAGAAGCCCGGTTTCAATTCTTGTTCTTCTCTGTGCCTCTGTCCCATCGTGGTAAAAGCCTGAGAACTCATTTTACGAGATTCCACAAAGTAGAATCTTATCAGGCTGCGGTCGCGCCGAGCTTGACGCGGACCCCCTCCAGGATCTCGCGAACTTTGAACGTCAATCCATCGCACTTGTTGATCGCACGGATCTTGGGGTCGGCAAAACGCGCCCTTAACAAGGATGCAAGCTGCCCAAAACCGTACAGCCCTTCGTCGTTAATTTCGACCACCAACACATGATTGAATCCTGAAAAAATGGTCTCCAACCCGTTCGGGAGGGGGTTGATGTACTTGAGGTGCAGGGAAGACACGCTGTCGCCGGCAGCCCTCGCTCTCTCGACCGCCTCGCGAACCGGGCCTTGGGTCGATCCCCAGCCCACCAGCAGCACGTTGCCCTCGGGAGGCCCGAAAACCTTCGGCAGAGGCAGCTTTGCGGCTAGGGCCTGCAGCTTGCCTCGCCGTTTTCCAGTCATCTGCGTATGCAGCTTCGGCGAACCCGTTGGATGCCCCAGCTCGTCATGCTCCAGACCCGTCACGATCGGATACTTGCCACTCTGGATGCGCGTCCCCGGAGCCACATGCCGTGTCACGCCATCCGGCGACGACAGGTCATAGGGCTTGTGGTCGAGCACGGGCGTGAGATCCGGTGAAATGTCCTGGCACACCTTTTCGAGGTCAGGCTCTTCAAACGCCTCAATCCGCGTCGCGATAGCCTGGTCCGTCAAAAGAATCACGGGCACGCTGTAAAACCGCGCGATGTTCACCGCCTCGATCGCCGTGTAAAAACAGTCCTCCACGTCGGCGGGCGCCAGGACCACCCTCGGCGAATCACCGTGGCCGCCAAAACACGCGATGTTCAAATCCGACTGTTCGACGTTTGTGGGCATGCCCGTCGAAGGACCGCCCCGCTGCACATCCACCACCACCAACGGCACCTCCGCCATCACCCCCCAGCCGATCGCCTCGGTCTTCAAGGACACACCCGGGCCGCTCGAACCCGTCACCGCCACCTGCCCGGCATAGCCCGCGCCCAGGGCCATCGACACGGCGGCGATCTCGTCCTCACATTGGATGAAAGATCCGCCATACTTCGGCAGCTCCCGACGCAACAACTCCATGATGTCCGACCACGGAGTGATCGGATATCCGGCCCCGAACCGGACGCCCGCCGCGATCAGCCCGTATCCCAGCGCCTCGTTGCCGTTCATCACCACCTGATGGCCGACCCTCTTCTGGCCTTCGACAAACCGGAACGTCTCCAAAATCCCTTCCAACGAGTAGCTGTAGGCCGCGTTAAAAGCGAGGAGCGCGTTCTTGACGATGCTGTCGTCCTTCCCGGTGAACCGTTCCGCGATGAGCTTGGTCAGCTTCTCCACATTCAAATCAAACATCTTCGCGACCAATCCGAGAGCGAACAGATTTTTTCCTTTGTCACGCGCCGTGCCGCCAATCGATTCCACCGTCAGACTCGAGATCGGAACTCCCACATGCCGCCAGGTCTGCTGCCATTCAGGGTTGACCTCCACGTGGTCCGAATCATAGAGTATGATACCGCCTTTTTTAACCGAACTGACGTGCCCCTCATACGAGTGCTGATAAAAGGCGAGCAACACATCCGCCTCGTCACCCGCACTCAACACTTCCCCGGACCCGATGCGCACTTGAAAGATCGAGGGCCCACCGGAAATTGTCGAGGGAATGGTCATGAACGTCATGACCTCCTGCTCACTCCGACCCGCAAGCCGGGCTAGAAAGCCCCCAATGGCCTGAATGCCATCCTGCGAGTTCCCGGCGATTCGTATGACCGCCTCGGAGATCTTAGAAACCGTGGGTGCCGTCGTTGATCCATTCCCAGCCGGGACGGAAATCGTTGTCTCACTCATGCAATAAACCCGTTAAAAATTCCAATTCCAGAGGGGAAAAAAGCGGCTTCCACAGCCAGCCATCCGCAAGCCGCTCTCAGAACACTCCATCAGCCTAGCATCACTGACCCCTCTGTCAAACGACAAACGGATACCGTATCTAGCTGTTAATCAGCATGATACACAAGTCAAGCCAAACAAAAACAAAACCCTGGCAACAATCTGCCGCAGGACCTCTTGATCGGCGGACCTCAACAAAACGGCCCATTTTATCGGGTCAACCCACGTCGAGATTCCGATTCAGTTCAAGACCAGGAATGCTTGGGCTGCCTGAACGCGGTCGTCGGGGACGACCGCCCACACGGACGGAACGGTCGCCCGCCCCACAGGCGGCCTGTTCTGTGGGCGGCCTGTTCTGTGGGCGGCCGTCCCTGACGGCCGCTCCCGTCGTCACCGACAACTTGTGAAGGGACCCTGGACTTCCCCCCAATGCAGCATTGCTCCCAATACGGCATTGCTCTTGACTTGACGCCTGCACCGCCAAGACTGGCGCGTGAACTGCGGCGAAAGCGCCCTTGGCAATGCGAACACTGCAACTCTACCTGCTCCGCCAGATCCTGGCCTCGCTCGTTTTGACGGTCGCAGTGTTCACGTTTGTCCTCCTCCTCGCGAACGTTCTGAAGGAGATCGTGACCCTGCTCATGAGCGGCCAAGCCACCGTCGCCGTGGTCCTGCAAGCCGTCGCTCTGTTGATCCCATTCGTGCTGGTGTTCGCTCTGCCACTCGGAATGCTCACCGCCACCATCCTGGTCTTTGGGAGGCTGGGAGCCGACAACGAGCTGACGGCCGTAAGGGCAAGCGGAGTCAGCCTCCTGGTCTGGGCCACGCCCGTCATCGTGCTGAGCATCCTCCTCAGCATGCTCTGCGCCTGGATCAACATGGACCTCGCGCCTCGTTGCCGCGCGGCCTACAAAACATTACTGTCCAGGGCGGCGATCCAAACAGCCAGCCTGGGCCCTGCGGAAGGACGTTTCACGCGCCTCGGAAATCACATCATTTATGTTGGCAAACGCCGCGGTGCGATTCTCGAAGAAGTCATGTTGTTCGAGAACAAGGACGGTCAAAAGATCCGCGATGTGCGAGCCGCCCGAGGCGAACTCATCCAGGAGACGAATCAGTTCCGCCTCAGACTTTTCGACGCTCAAGTGCTCGAACGGACGAGTGAACGTTGGGAAACACGAGGCTACATGGCCGAAATCGAATTACCGCTCAACCTCGACCGTTTGTCGCCTTCCTCAGGCATCAGTGTCAAACACATGGGCTTCGCGCAACTTTTGGAGGAACGCCGCACATGGCGGCAACAGCTCGGCGCCCTGCCCCATTCCGCCAGCGCCGGGTTCCGCTCCACCACACCCATCGACGTCCAGATCCATCGCCAACTCGCCTTCTCCTTCGCCTGCATCGCGTTCACCCTGGTCGGCATCCCGCTTGGAATCCGGTCGCACAGGAAAGAAACCAACATGGGGATCGCCATCGCCCTGGGGCTTCTGCTGGTTTACTACAGCTTTTTCATCCTCGGCCTGGCGTTGGACACACGTCCCGAATTCCTCCCGCATTTTATCCTTTGGCTGCCGAATTTTTTCTTCCAAGGAACCGGTATCTGGCTCCTCTGGCGCGCCAATCGAGGGTCGGGAAGCTGAGGCGGCAGACCGCGGTAAAATCGGTTGAAATCGCGATCCGTACGCGCTGCTTTCAAGAAGCTCAAGGCGCATGGCAAACCAGAGGGTCACGCTCAAGCTTTCGGCCGGGAAAGAACTTCTCGATTTGCCGAACAAAGATTATGTTCGCAAAGAAATTCCAGGCAACATACCAGCAGTTCTCATTGAGAACTGCTGCCAACACACAGATACCATGATCACTTTGGACCAAGCCTTGGACACCGTCAGCCAGCTTCCTGCCGAGCAGCGTGAAATGTTGGAGCAGATTTTACATCGACGCCGCATTGACGAAAAGCGCCGCGAGCTGGCTCAGAACGCGCGGGAGTCCATCCAGGCGTTTCACGACGGCCAAGGGCGGCCGCAACCGGCAGAAGAAGCCATCGCCGAGTTGCGGGCTTCACTTCGATCACCCGACGAGGGATGAGAAAACTCGACCTGACGCCGCGATTCCGCCGAGCCTTTCGCAGGTTTGCCGCCAGCAATCCGCGCCTTCAACAACAGATTGAGACGACTTTGCGGCGGATGGAGTTGGACGTTTTCGCAGTGGATTTAGGCACGCACAAACTCAGCGGCGACCTGCTAGGCTTGCGAGCCTGTTCCTGCGGCGACGGCTGCCGCGTTTTGTTCTCACTGGAGAAGGAGGCGCGAACAGGCGGTGAAGTCATCGTCCTGCACAGCGTTGGCGCACACGATGAAATCTATTGAGAAACCATGCGATGAAATCTGAAATCCGAAATCCGAAGCCCGAACGCCGCAGTGACCGCGCGGCATGGAATCCGGAATCTCAGAGTTCCTGATCCCTCGGAAACTGCGCTGAACCTTTCCTGAGACCACAAGTGTGGTTTTCGAGCGTAACTCGTTGCAAATTAACGCAGAACTTCTGGAATGGTCTCGTGACAAATCCGTCAATCGTTCGGAATGATGCGGAG